>JANZZV010000009.1 GCA_026419195.1 Fervidobacterium sp. | reverse complement strand
CTATTTCCCTTACCTTCAGAATTGCTAAACTCATGTTTTCAACTAGAATTACTTCAGCACCTAAGGATTGTAAGATTTGTCTTCTCTCAACAGATACACTTTTAGGCATTACTATCAATACTTTCAACCCAAGTTTTGCTCCAAAATAGGCAAGTGCGATTCCGGTATTTCCGCTTGTTGGTTCAACAAGCATAGTATCTTCATTTATTTGACCTTTTATAATTGCATCCTTTAGCATAAAATATACAGGTCTGTCTTTCACACTCCCCATGGGGTTTGTTCGCTCAAATTTAGCATAAACACCGTACTTTTTAAGAAAAACTAACGGAGTGTTTCCTATGTATACATCAGATAATTTTTCTAATAAACTATTCAAGTTGCTCGCCATAACTAACTACCACCTGAGTTTAATACAAATTGTCTTTTGAATCTACAAAGTAAATCATCCTTTTTTGGATCGCTATATTCGCTATGAAATCTAACTACTCTTGCGGGAATTCCTACAACTGTAGTTTTGGGAGGGATGTCAGATAGTACAACAGCGTTTGCGCCTATTCTGGCGTAATCACCTATATTAATAGGTCCCAATAACTTTGCCCCCGCTCCTATGATTACGTTTTTTCCAACAGTTGGATGTCTTTTACCTTTTGTTATATGCTTTGCTCCCAATGTTACTCCATGATAAATTACGCTACCACTACCAACAACCGCTGTGGAACCAATAACAACACCAACTCCGTGATCAATTACAACACCTGGTTCAATCTCAGCAGCTGGATGTATATCACAAGAATAGATAACGCGATTCAAATGATATATAAGGTAGGCAAAAAATTTAAAGTTGGAAATGTAAAAAGCGTGAGCAATTCTGTACAATCTTAAAGATCTGTATCCAGCATGAAAAAGAAGTTGATAAGAAGATTCAAAAGATGGATCTAATTTTTTTAACGCTTCTCTATCTGCTTTAAGAGCCTTCTGGATTCTTGAAATTTCTTTGAAAAGTCTTATAATACTAATGTCTCTGTTCTTAGATTTTGCTTGATAACAAGAAAACGAATGTTTTACACTTTGTTTCTTTGCATTCAGTAAAATGCTCAGCCAAGGCAACCGCACCCCATCTTATTCACCTCTTTATTAATTAGTTTCACCTAAATTATATCATATTTGTCATGTTTGTCAATAATTTAACAATTCCTATTGCACATTTTCCAAGGCTTGTGATATAATAAATTTAGATAAAGTCAAACACTATATAAATCGTACAGAGGGAGGTTTCATGGTGAGTCTAAACGTTAAGGAACTGCTGAGAGAAAGAGGTATTAAACCAACCGTTCACAGGGTGGAGATTTTAGAGTATTTACTTGAGAGTTATGAGCATCCAACAGCTGATGAGATTTATGAGCATTTCAAGAAAGAAGAGAAGTTAGCTGTTTTATCAAGGGCGACCGTTTACAATACTCTTAAGGCTCTTGCAGAGGCTGGTATAATTTCTGTTATAATCACTCCGGATGCTGTGAGATACGACTTTATAAGAAAAAACCACCATCACTTTTATTGTACAAATTGCAAGACAGTCTACGATGTTGAGCTTGATGTTGCTTTACCAGAGGTCAAATCGGTTGATAATCACGAAGTTCACCATGTTCAACTTACTTTAGTTGGTGTATGTTCTAAGTGTTTGAATAAAAGATAAGATTACTTACAAATCATTGCTTTTAAATCCACTTCTTAGGGGAGGTGTTGTATGTATGCGTGATATGACCAAAAAGTTTTTGGAAGATGCTTTTGCGGGAGAGTCGATGGCACATATGAAGTATCTTATATTTTCTGAAGAAGCGGAAAAGAAGGGATTAAAGAATCTTGCAAATGTTTTTAAAGCTATTGCTTACGCAGAGTTTGTGCACGCTAAGAATCACTTCAAAGCATTGAAGAAACTTGGAGACACAACTGATAATATTCAATCTTGTATTGCAGGGGAGACTTTTGAAATCCAGGAAATGTATCCGGTTTACAATGAAACAGCCAAGTTCCAAGGTGAAAAGGAAGCACAGATTACTACACATTATGCGCTTGAAGCAGAGAAGATTCACGCAGAAATGTACAAGAAAGCTCTTAATTTAGTTAACGAAGGAAAAGACTACGACGCAGAAAAGATTTACATTTGCCCTGTTTGTGGCTACACAGCTGAAAATGTTGCACCGGATAAGTGTCCTGTTTGTGGAGCACCAAAATCGGCCTTTGTAGAATTTTAGGGGGGATAAAAATGCTCGGTGAGTACATTAAGAGTGGGGATTTCAAAGGTGAAAAACATGTTCCAGTAATAGAAGCACCGGACGTTGTTAAAAAAGGAGAATGGTTTGAGGTCGCGGTATGTGTAGGGAAAGAAATTCCGCATCCAAATCTTGTAGAACACTACATAGCATGGATTGAACTTTACGCGATGCCAGAGGGAGCTCCATATATCTTAAGAATAGGTAGATATGAGTTTTCACCAACTTTGGAAGAACCATTTGTAAAAACTAAAATAAAACTTGAGAAAAACTCAAAATTAATAGCACTTTCCTATTGTAACATCCACGGTTTGTGGGAAGGTGCAAAGGAGATAAAAGTAGAAGAATAATCTAAGACAAAGTCAAAAACCGCCTCTAAGAAGAGGCGGTTTTGGTTTATTTTTTTAAAAACATACTTAATGCGACTAAAATAGGTTGTATAATAAGCGCTGGTAAAAAATTACCTACTTTTGTGTCTTTTATCTCCAATATTCTTAGACCTATACCTATCACCATTAATCCACCAACAGCTACAAGGTCATTAATATACTCAGGAGATGTTAAAAATGTCAGTGCATTTGCAAGTAAAGTAATACTTCCTTGTACAAACAAGACGCTAAGTGCTGAAATGAGAACTCCTACACCGTATGTGGAGGCAAGTACTATTGATGATACAAAATCTAACAAGGATTTTGTGTAGATTATTGTCCCATCGTTTCTTAAACCGGCTGTTATAGAACCAACAATTGTCATTGGACCAACCAAAAATAAGAGTGAAGATGTTACAAATCCAGTCGAGAACTCCCCTTCTTTTATCCTATCTCCAATACCCTTGAGCTTTCCTTCTATGTTTAGCATTTCTCCAGTAAATCCACCAACTGCCATAGAAAACAAAACTATTAAGAAGCTGTTTACATTTAAAGTCATCTTTATCCCAATACCAAGTGTTGACAACCCAACAGCAAAAAATAGTATTTTTCTGTATTTTTCTGAAATTCCTTTTTTAAAAAACATTCCAATCAGGCTACCTACGAAAACAGCAAGGGAGTTCACCAATGCTGGAATCAGTCTACCCACTTCTAAATCCTCCAAATTTTTCAAGTTTAATGTCACAAAATTTTTCAGAACCTCAGAACAATTCCAAGTATTACGATACTTTCTGGCTTTTGTGGAATCTTTGTTGCACCACCTTCAACAAAAAATTGTAGGTTATTTAAATTGGATATCGTTGTCGACCATCCAGCGAATAGACCAAAGTATGTTCCACTCTTATAATCAACATAAGCCACCGGTGAAATGTAAAGTCCAGAAGTGCTTTTTGAAGAAAACCTTACTCCTCCTTTTACATAGTTAACCCCAATATTTGCAAACAAGTGACTGTAATTGTCGAAATATGCCCTGAATTCAACACCAACAAAGTTATCTGTTGTAAATGAGACATACAAATAACTTCTTGAACTATTATTAGAAAATGCTGGATTGAAGAAAAACCCAGAAATGAAGACGAGCAAAATAAACACTTTTAGACTTTGATTTAACATACCACTCACCTCCATTTTAATTTTTCTTAATAGTTTTCAAAATATTCTTTTAGACCATAATATAATTCATCATGAACGCGTCTATCTGTAGCTTTTGGTAGTATACAATTCCTTTCTGGCTCAATGACATATGAAATTATTTCGGCTGCTCTTATAAGAACAGCTTTTGTAATCTTTTTTTGTTTTTCAACCGCTGCCTTCATTATACCAGGAAAAGCTATAAGATTATTCACTTGATTTGGAAAATCCGAACGCCCAGTTGCAACTATAAATGCGCCATTTTCATAAGCTATGTCAGGAAGTATCTCAGGAATTGGATTTGCAAGAGCAAAAATAATTGGTCGTTTGTTCATTGCTTTTACGTCTTCACCAGTTAATAAATTTCCCTTTGAAACACCTATGAACACGTCAGCATCTTTGATTGCTTCTTTTAAATCCCCTGTCGTCTGTTTAGTCCCAAGTATTTGAGCTATCTCTTTGTGATACTTATGAAGAGCGTTATCTTCGTTTATTATACCATTGATATCACAAGGTACAATATGTCTTGCTCCAAACTCTAAGAGTAGTTTAACAATACTATACCCAGCAGCCCCTATACCATTTACAACTATCTTAACCTCATCTATTCTCTTTTGAGCCAATTTGAGTGCGTTTATTAACCCAGCAACTACAACTACTGCCGTTCCTTGTTGATCATCGTGGAAAACAGGAATGTTCATTTTTTCATCTAATTTGTTCAATATTTCAAAACATCTTGGAGCGGATATATCTTCAAGGTTTATCCCACCAAAAGATGGTTCAAGTGCCATAACAATTTCTACTATCTTATTTGTATCCTGTGTAGATAAGCATATTGGAAATGCTTCCAAATCACCAAATTGTTTAAATAGTATAGCCTTTCCTTCCATTACAGGTAATGCACCATATGGTCCTATATTTCCAAGTCCAAGCACAGCACTACCATCACTGATTACTGCGATGGCTTTTTTTCTTCTTGTGTAAATAAAAGTATTTAGATTGTCTTCAGCACATATCTTCGCTACTTCGGCCACTCCTGGTGTATAAAGAAATTTTAGATTTTCGTCCGTAACTTCAATAGTGGGTGAAATTCTATATTTGCCTTCCAACATACGATGCAATTCTATCGAATCCATACCTTCCCCTCCATTTTGTTCCTATTTTATCTGAAAATGATGAACGTTTCAACTTGAGTTGTGGTATAATTTTTTCAAAATGCATTATTCGTAAAATTTAAAGTGAGGTGAAAATATTAACAAGATCATATCTCTCGCAGCTATAGTGATTTCGGTACTTTCTTTATTTTATCTTTTTGATAGAAATATTCAAAAGATTTCAAGAATGATAGTTTATCTATCATCACTGGCAACCTTGCTATCAATTTTTGAATTTTTGAAGCATGAAGCGTATCTGATGGTGTATGAAAAAATCCAAGATTGTATACTTTTGTTTTTTCCTGTATTTCTTTTATCTTTTTTTAACGAGTTTTTGTCTTTGAACCTGAGTAAAAAGTTAATAGGCTTCTTTTACACTGTTTCTACAATATATCTTATTTTAGCACTTACTAATAAATTTCACAACTTGTTTTGGGCTGGTACAAGAGTGAGTGATTTGTACAAGGGCAATTTAAGACCAACCATAGGAGTAGCGATTTTGTTTTATTACGCTATCTTTGTAATCATTTTGATTATAATGTATTGGGGTATTGCAAAAGCTCGAACGATCAGTATATCAACTAAAGTTAAGATCGCAACTGTTTTTCTAATTGGAGTAACATTAGCAGCAATTTCATTTTACTCTGACTATAATTACACACTTATGGTATTTTCTATTTCTTTAACCGTACTGACCACTGAGCTACTTCTTGTACGACAGTTCTGGAAAATAAGCATACATGATGCTTTGTTGTCAAATTTTCAAACTTCTGAGAATGCTATAGTAGTGCTTGACGAAGATAACCATATAATAAATTTGAACAATTCTGCTGCGAAAGTTTTAAACGTCGATCAAAATCAGCTCATTGGTAAAAAGCACCAGGGAGTTGAAGAAGTTATATCTCGAGCTGGTGAAGTAACTGAACTCAACGGCAGATATTTTTACGTTAATCTTCAAGTTGTCAACGGGACGAAATTATTGATATTGAAAGATGTAACTTCTGAGTTGATCTCAAGAAAACACCTCGAAGAATTTACGATATTGTTTGATTCACTTTTCGAAAATGTCCCGGATGGAGTTGTAATACTAAAAAAAGACGGCACGATAATAAATTGTAACACGCAGTTTTCCAAAATGTTTGGATATTCAAAAAACGAAATTCTTAGTAAGAAAATAGACGATTTAATAGTTCCCGAGAACCTTAAAGACGAACCTCCAAAGCTGAGAGAGTTGGTTTCATCGCAAAACACTTTAAGGGTTGAAACTGTTCGCAAAACAAAGGACAATAAAGAAATTGATGTGAGAATAACCGTTGCGAAGATTAGTAATTTAGTTCTTGGCTCTGATAACAGTGGTGAATATTTGATTTACGCCTTCTATACAGATATTTCTTCAGAGAGAGAAGCGATGAATATAGCAAGGAACACACTCCAGAGAGACATATTAACTGGCTTATACACACGAAATTACTTTCTCAGAAAACTGAGCAGTATTAGTGAATTTTCATCAATAAATGATTACCATGGATTAATTTTCATAGACATATCGAATTTCAGTCAAATTAACATTCTCAAGGGACATCAATTTGGCGATGGAGTGCTTAAGGCTATTTCACAAAGACTCAGATCAGCTCTTAGAGAAGGAGATACAATCTCTAGACCTTACGCAGACGAATTTTGGATACTTCTTGAGAAAGCAGGTAAAAGCTATCAAGCTGCGAGAGATGTTGTGCAAAATGTGGTTAACAAAATACTGTCAGAAATTTCAAAACCATACCATATAGATGGTGAAACGATAGAGGTAAGGTTTTCTGTTGGTGTACATATATTCAGTGTTCTTGACACATCAGAAGAAGCATTAAGAAAAGCCAACCTTGCATTGAACAGGGCTAAAAATTCAAGGGACAAAATTACTTTTTACAGTATACTGATCGATAACGAATTACAAGAAAGGGCTGTAAAGGAGAGAGCACTTAGAGAAGCATTTTATAATGGTGAGCTGAAGGTTTTTCTCCAGCCAATTTGTAATTATTCCGGTCGGATATCAGGTGCAGAGGCGCTAATGAGATGGATTAAGAAAGATGGTACGATTCTTCCACCCTACGAATTCATCCAGATAATAGAAGAAAACGGTATGATAATTCCTGTAGGCGAGGAAATTCTAAGGCAAGTTTGTGAAGTCTTGGAAAAAGCTCAAAATAAGTTGTCATTCATTGATGTAAACATTAGTCCTATCCAACTTAGGGATCAAAAAATGGCGGATAGATTCATAGAAATAACAAAGGCTTATGGAGTAAAGCCTTCAAAAATTGTATTAGAGATAACAGAAAATATACTCATCGATATGAGTGAGGTTGTTAAAGCAAATATAGATAGATTGCTTTCGTATGGTTTTGAATTGTGTATCGATGATTTTGGGATAGGATATTCTTCGTTGTCCTATCTTACACTATTACCACTAAGAAAGATAAAAGTTGACAGATCCTTTGTCTTCAAATTGCCAGAGGACAAAAAGTCGATAAAATTGCTCGAAGCAATCTATAACATTACAAAAGCATTTCAATTGGAGGCCATTCCTGAGGGTGTAGAGAACGAAAAACAGCTGGAAATACTCTCCATGATAGGTTACAGGCTATTCCAAGGTTATCTGTTTGGAAAGCCTGTTCCAATAGATGAATTTATCAAAAGATTAACGCAAAATTAATCAATTATCCTCCCTGTTATAAATAATCACACCATTTTCCGATGTATAATCTTACCTGTAAAAAGTAATGAGAATATCTCCTGTTGAGAAGGTGAGATATTGAAATTTATTGAAACGTTTTTTACTTATGGGGAAATTGAAAAATTAGATAAGAAAATTTCATTTGATGGCATAATTGTAATAGATGTGCTGAGGGCTACTTCTACAATGGTAACTGCTATATCAAATGGTTGTGTAAGAATAATTCCTTTTTACGAAGTTGAAGAAGCTGTTTTATTTAGGGACCAATTTAATAAGTGTGGGAACATTCTCCTGTGTGGTGAACGGAACAGTAATAAACCAGCAAATTTTGATTTGGGCAATTCACCTTTAGAATTTCGAAAAGAGGTTGTAGATGGTAAAGATATAATATTTACAACAACCAATGGGACAAAAGCTTTGTTGAAGGTCCAAGAATTTTCTGAAAACATTTATGTTGGTGCATTTCTAAATTTATCTTCCACAGTTAACTATTTGTTGAAATACGATAAACTTGGGATAGTGTGCGCAGGTAACGAAGGATATGCGTCTTACGAAGATACTCAGTTAGCTGGGAAGATAATTGAAAAGTTAGTAGAAAGAAAAAGTTACGAATTAAGTGATGGCTCCAAGATCGCTTACAGTGTTTGGAAAGCTATTGGGAAAACCGATTTCACTGGGACGCATTCGAGAAAACTTGTTGAATTAGGTTTTGAAAAAGATATCGAGTTTTGTCAACGCATAGATTTGTTTGACAGTGTAGTAAAATTGTTTAAGTCAGGAGATTTATTCTACTTGAAGAAAATTGTTTAGCACGAGGTGAATTTTATGCTTGAGATTAACAACGTTTCTTACAAAACTCAGGAAAAGCAGATATTAAAAGATATAACAATGAAATTTCTACCTGGTTATCGATATGCAGTTATAGGCACAAACGGTGCAGGTAAGAGCACCATAGGGTATATCATAATGGGACTTGATGGGTACAAACCAACTTTCGGAAAAGTAATACTTGATGGAAAGGATATTACAAACCTTACCATCACTGAACGTGCTAAACTTGGTATCACTTTAATGTGGCAAGAACCTGCACGGTTTGATGGAATGACTGTCGAGAATTACCTAACACTTGGTGGTAAACTTCCGTTACAAAAATCGGAGCTAATGGAGGCACTTGAATTTGTAGGACTTCAACCAAATATCTATATGAAAAGATTCGTCGATAAAACCTTGAGTGGTGGTGAACGAAAAAGAATAGAGCTTGCATCTATTATCCTCATAAAGCCAAAATACGCTGTTCTCGATGAACCTGATTCTGGCATAGATCTGATGAGTCTCGATATTATAAACGATGTTGTAAACTACATAGCACAATACGGCGGTACCCCCATTATCATAACTCATAGGGAGGAAATGGCATATAATACTGATTATGGATACCTAATATGCTCAGGTAGTATATTGCTTCACGGGAAGATAGATGGCGTAATTAAAGCCTTCAGAAACTCTTGTGAAGTGTGTACACATCCGAATATTCCTACACCGGGGGAGTTGAAATAGTATGGACGTGCGAAAAGAGTTTGAAACAATAGTTAAGACCGCTGAAAAATTGGGTACAGATGCTTCAAAATTCATGGATAAAAGGATAGCTTCTATAATAATCAGTGGAGATAGGGTAATTGGCTTAAACAATGTACCCGGTGTTAATTTGAATCATAAACAAATAGAACATGGTGTTGAAGTAAATATGGAGATAACAGAAGGTGTAGAAGTACCTTTTCCTATACACGTATGTACTGGCTACATAGAGAAAAAGGGATATCAAAGAATCATATTCAACATACGTATTAAGAAAGGAGCGAAGGTGAAATTCACAGCACATTGCGTTTTTCCGCAGGCCGAAGAATTTACGCATGATGCTACATCAAATGTCGTTGTCGAAGAAGGAGCTATTATGGAGTACAACGACGAACATTATCATAGTGAGCTTGGAACAATCTCACTTAAGACAATTACTAACGCTGTTGTCGAAAAAAACGGCGTTTACAAGAACACTTTCCATCTTACAAAAACACGCGTTGGAAAAATGAACATCGTTATGAACCTTGAGCTAAGAGAAGGAGCTGTTGGTGAGCTTGTTTCAAAAGTTAAGGCATCAAAAGATGATTCTGTTAACATAAATGAGATAATCCACCTTAATGGCGAACGCGCAAGGGGACTTGCGAAAACAGTTGTTGTTGGACTTGACGAATCCAAAGTAAACGTTCTCAACGAAGCATACGGCAATGCCCCTTATTCAAGAGCACACATATCTTGTGAAGAAATTACGAAAGGAGAAAAGGTAATAGTTTCAACCACCCCTGTTTTAAAGATCTCAAATGATCTTGCTGAACTTACACACGAAGCTTCGATAGGAAGAGTTAGCCAAAAGCAGCTTGAAACACTGATGGCAAAAGGGTTAACAGACGAAGAAGCAACTGAATTGATAATCAAAGGACTTTTGTTGTAGGATAATGTTTATTAACAGGGTGGATTGATAAATGATAGCAACGATCATAACAATTCATCTCTTTTTTACCACGGTTTACCTTGTTATAAAAGAACCAGAAGTTGTTATAAGAAATAGAAAGATAGTACTTGATTACGCAAGAGTTTCCTTAGGTGTCTTAGGACTTCTGGTAGCTTCTGGAATAGCATCTTTAACAACGATAAAATCTGCAATAATGCCACAGATGAATATTGTACCTTGGCAGATATTAATAATCTTCTTTGGTTCTGCCTACATTTGTGGTTCTTTGGATGCATCTGGGGTATTAAAGCTGATTGCCTATAAATTTGCAGTATCCACAGACAACGGCAAAAGATTATTCCTTAGTTTAGTGACTTTAGCTGGTTTAATGACGATCTTTACTTCGAACGACATCGTAACGCTCACGCTAACACCTATAGTAATATATATCAGTCGATACGCTGGTATCGATCCTTTGCCATATTTGATAGCGATCTTTTTTACATCGAATACTTGGAGTATGTTCTTTTACATAGGGAACCCAACTAATGTTATTGTTGCCCAAGCTTACTCTCTTGGTTTTGGACAGTACGCGAAACTTATGTTTTTCCCAACATTAGTTGCTATTTTGACATCTACGACTACCCTCTACCTAAAATACAAGAAGAATTTACCAAACAAGTTGATTGTAAGATTTGAACCTGAAGAGGGGCAAATTATAAAAGATAAAAAATATGCCGTACTCTCATCTGGGTTGTTCATCATATTTTTCATAACCATAGCAGTTGGTGACTTGATAAATTTTGAACTTTGGAAATCTATCTTATTGTTTTCAACGATCTATATCTTGATTAACTCTGCCTTTTCCGATGTTATGTCCAATAGAGATGAATTTGTAATCGAAGTGGGAAATTATGATTTCAACGCAACTTTTTTTGTTGACACTATAAAAAGAGTACCTTGGAAAATGCTGCCAATGGTTGTGACGTTCTTCGTCTTTGTTCATATATTTACGCTCTTTGGCGTCACTAAATTCGTTGGCAGATTCTTCGAATTTGAAAAAGAGCTTCTTGGTACTATTTTTACATCTTACGTAACTGCTTTTTCAGCAAATATCATGATAAACCAACCGATGACAATTTTTTTTGCACAAGCCTTGTGGGGAAAACCTTTGAACTACGCTATGGGACTCGTTCTTGGTTCAAACATAGGGGGAAATATAACTCTAATTGGTGCACTTGCAGGTATAATGTGGGCTCGAATATTGAGATTCTACGGTATACAAATGGATAACAAGAAGTTTATGCGTGAAACATTTGTGACTTCCATGCTTACTTTGCTAACCTCGAGTCTTGCAATTTATTTGGTAAAAAGTGGATGATTTTATTTGAGAAGGTAGTAAAATGTACGAATATACATATCATGGAGAATTCATTATAATAAAGCTAACAGATGAGCTTAACGAAGGAAACCCTGTAGAGTTGAAAGAATGGATAACAAATAAATTCTTGAAAACTGGTTATAACAAAACATTATTGGATATATCCGAGTTAAAAGGTATAAACAGTCACACGATAGGGATACTAATAAACCTGCACAGACGTGTTTCATTGTTAGGAGGAGAGTTAAGTATGCTGGCACCTAAGGCAAATGTAAGAAGAGTTCTTGAAATGACAAGGGTAAGCAGCTTTATTAAAACCTACGAAAGTCTAAACGATATCAAAGATCTTATATAAAACTATTAAAAATTTTACTATCGAAAAATCATTTAGGAGGTAGATATATGTTCAACATGTTTGTTCTTGCATTGGAATATCTTTTGTCCGGTATAGCTGTGTTACTTGCGTTGCGTTTCATGAAGAAGGAGGGAGCATACGTTGTTCTGTCGACTCTTATAATTGCCTCGAATCTTGGAGTAGCTAAATTATTTAATTTATTTGGAATGGAAGTTACTGCGGCAAATATGAGTATGGGGATGGCATTTGTAATATATTCTATTCTGACAGAAGTGTATGGTCAATCTGAAGGGAGAAAGGCTGTATGGATAGGCTTCTTTGCACAATTTTTGTTTATCATGCTTGGCTTGGTTTACACAAGTTATATCCCTTCACAAAATGACTTTTCTCAACGTTACCTTTCACAAGTTTTTTCCATAACTCCAAGAATCGCAATTGCAAGTTGGATCGCTTTCATTGTTTCAGGGTACTTAGCCGTTTGGATTCATGACGTACTAAAGAAAAAAACAAAACTTTGGATGAGAAACAATTTGGCAACTAAGCTTGGACAAATTGCGGATAATTTGATTTTTGTCACGATGGCTTTTTTTGGTTTAGTAGATCTGAAAACGTATCTTCATATATTTTTCACAACAACAGTATTTGAATTTTTCTTAGATTATATAGATACATGGATTGTTTACCTCGGTGTTAACTTTGTCAAGCAAGATGGTGAAACACAAAATAAAAACAGACTCTTAGACACTTCGATGTAAATTCGAGAAAGTTTTGATAAATCAAAAACTCCGAGCAAATTGATAGCTCGGAGTTTTATTTTTATAAAACGGTTGTCGAAATTATTTTTCGTCATTATCCCTGTTCTCCCAAGTACTAACACCGCTTTTTTGTTTAAAATAATCATCTAATGGTGTAGGAGTTTTATTTCCCTGACCTTCTGTATACCACATCTTTCTAAAATTCTCTTCGATTGGTTTATTTTCCGTCCAATTCCAATTCATCATTTTCTTAACAGTATCATTGTCAACCGCAGCACCAAATTTGTAGTTATCACCATTTATCATACCTTCCATAGACCAAAAGTACCATGCAACAGCGTAAGTGTGTTGTTCTGCTTGATCATTTGTCGGTATAAAATCTGCCCACAAACGATAAAACGCAACCATACCCTTCATCTCTTCATTCTCATCCCCAACTAACAAACCACCAATCATGCTACTTTTATACATCTCTACAGCTATTGCCCTTAAAGTGATTAACTCGCGTACGTACCACCGTGCAACTTCACCAGTCCATCGGTTACCAATATAGCTCTTTTCACCTTTGCTCCAAAATGGATCGAGCAACACTAATCTTTTTGGCATAACATTAGGTGACAGAATACCACGCTCTATGCCTTTGTGGATTTTCCAAGCTAAAACTGTCGCAAGTTGGTTGCCTAATGAATGCCCAACAAGCCTTATTTCGCTGCCCGAATAATTTTTAAAGTTCTCAACAAAACATTCGAAAGCTAAGTCACTAACCGATTTTGGTTCGCCAAAGCTAAGATAGCTTCCATCGTTTAAACGATAACGCATCCTTTTGAAACCTGAGTAACTCCAAATCTTCGCTTCTGCGTCTTTAACTTCGCTTTCATCAGCAAATTGATTCCAATAAAAGACACCGACGTTGTAATTTTTACTTATCCAAAATTGTGAAGTGTTAACATTTTTGATAGTTTTGGTGATTAAAAAATACGGGTTTTCTCTGAAATAATCTTTTATTGTAGTATCTTTCTGCCAGCCATGTATATATATAACCGATGGCTTAGATGGGTTAAAATAAGGATTAGTTCTTCCTGAAACAAACTTTTCTACTGTCCCATCAGAAGAAAACCAATAAATTCCGTAATCTAAACTTTTACTCTTAAATCTAAATATCTTTTCCACACCTGAAATACTGTTGTCCTCAAACTTTAAAAATGGAGAAAAAACAATCTTGTAATTCAATCCTGGTTTCAATCCTTTCATAAGAACTTCACCATTTCCCCGTACAAATCTAAAAACTGGTTTCACATACACTTTCTTCCTATCAGTCGAAAGGTATATACTTATCTCTTCTGGGCTATTATTATCTTCTCTTATCAATTTAACATTACTCACTAAAGAAGAAGCTTGGATTGGTTTTGGAAATGTAAAGGAAAAAACAGCTGAAACATCATATTCTGGCAGTGTAGATGAGTGAGTTGTCATATCTAAGTCTTTGCTAAAATCAATATTTACCGAATCAGCAAAGCTCTCTTCTACTCTTTTATAAACTTCTTCTTGCTTGAGTTGTGAGCATGATAAAGTTATCCATATAAAGCAAAATAACAACATAAAATTCACTAACCTTATCAAATTTCTCATAGTTCTGCCTCCTTTCAATTTCATTCGTGATTGGTAACGTTACCGATAAGAATTTAATTCATTTTATCAAGAATATGATACTAAGACCAAATTACAAATGTTTGCTGAAATGTTTCTCCTATCTCATTCTAACGGGAAAACTTATCCATTCTCTTTCTTTTGTTATTTTTTGTAAGTTTTTATACATGCAAAAAACTTCTCTGGCAAGACTAAGTATGAGGACATAAAATTTCACAGAACTTAGTATATAGTTGGAATACAATTTCTAATAGGAAACTTGATGCGGATTTTTATACAAAATTGAATTTTGTTTTTTTAAAAGATGTAGATATAATAAGATTGAGATTTTCAGGTAACAAAAATTAAATTTGGGGGAGTTGTGTATGTTAATTTTTAGATTTCTGTATTCGATCTCGCTTACGTTTATTATATTTGGGTTTATAACTGGAAATTTTAATTTATTTGAGCAAATGAAAATAATAATTGTATCTCCAGACTATTTGATAACCGATTATATGGAGATAGCAGGTGTGGGTGGAGCTTTCTTCAACAGCGGGCTCTTGATGTTGTTTTTTACCTTCATATTGAAAATTTTATCAATAAATCCATCAGGTGTTTCTATTGCATCTATTATGACAATAGGAGGATTTGCTCTATTTGGAAAAAACATCTTCAACGTTTGGCCTATTGTAGCAGGTGTCTTTCTGTATACATGGCTTGTCAAAGAAAACATGAGAACTTACTTGTATGTAGCTTTTTTTGGAACAGCACTTGCACCTATAAGTACACATTTAATTTTAAACAATGGTTTTAACATGACAGGGTTACTATTTGTTCTGCTTATAGGCTTTCTATTACCTCCTTTAGCAAGTTTTTGTTTAACACTTCACAGGGGATACAATTTGTACAATGTGGGTTTTACGGCAGGATTTCTTGGGATGTTTCTCGGTGCAATATTGAAAGCCTATAATCTGCAGCCAGAACCACGTTATTTTTGGTATGAGGGAAGCCAATTGTTATTATCTATCTTTATATTTACAATTTTCATTGGTACAATGTTGTATGGTTTGAAATTGAATAGCTGGAAAATGAAAGGTTACACAAGGTTACTAAACTACTCAGGAAAACTACTAACGGATTTTGTACTTCTTGAAAACGAGGCACTTAGTTTTATAAACATTGGAATCTTAGGTGTTCTTGGAACAGTCTATGTACTCTCAATTGGCGCACCCTTGAATGGACCAACAATAGGTGGGATAATGACATTGGCTGGTTTTGGTGCACTTGGTAAGCATCCAAAAAATATTTTACCAGTCTTTGCGGGGGTTTTAATAGGTGCAATAACAAATTCTCAGCCGATAAACAGTGCTTCAATGGTTTTAGCTGTGTTGTTTGGTACTACGTTGGCACCTATAGCTGGTGAATTTGGAGTTGTTTGGGGAATGCTCGCAGGATTTTTACACAGCGCTCTTGTTACTAATCTCAGCTTTCTGCATTTAGGAATGAACCTTTACAACAACGGTTTTTCTGGTGGATTTATTGCGATATTTCTTCAACCTATAATTGATGCATCCAAAAAACTAAGCGAGGGGTTTAAAGAAAGGCTAAAAAAGCAATGATGCAAGAACTTCATAAAGTTGAAAGTAACAATGAAAAATTGTATAATTTTTATTGGGTGGTTATCTACGTTTTTGAGTGCAGGAAATTGAAGAAACATACAACACTGACAAAACTGAACTAATAGTTTCAGAAAAAAGATTGATAACTCCAAAGGAAAAAAAGAAGATATACATAAGTTGTTGGATATGCTTGAAGAAAAGCACAAGTTATCTCATAATACATGTCCACAAAAAAGCAGGAAGAATATCTTAAAAATCATTGAAAGTTAAAGGAATATGTTGATTTGCAAGATTGACACTACAAAGTTAGATTCGAAATAGATATTAGAAAAACATGAAAGGTTTATTAATGCTAAGGTATAGTTGTCCCAAATACCGCCAGCTGGGGGAGGGACAACTTGAAAGGCGGTAAGAAATACCCCAGCCATCTAAACATGTACAGTTTAGATGACTAGATAACAGATATGGAAATTGAAAAATTGATAGTGATAACGCTAAACGAAATAGTTTACTATTTACTTAGAAAGAACGCACATATTATTTCCTCGGAGATAGTGTCACTTGAGAAGGATTTTCATATACTCATAGAGGCTAACATGTCGGTAAATGATGAAATACTTAGGGATCTTTCCTTAATAAGAAAAATCAAAGACCATCCGGAGTTAAAGTACTACGGTGCTCTCGGTGAACAAATAGGAAATTTACAAGGTATTTACTCAATTGCCCCGTATCTAAGCAAAATAGATTTCGATACAAGCGATGGAAATCTGAAGATAGAACTTTTTGTGCGAAAATAAAAAGGAAGGTATATTATGTTTTATAAGGAACGGGAAAGACACCCACTCTCGATTTCAAATCCTGCACTTTTAATTGTAGACGTACAAAATTATTTTTTCCAAAAACACTCCCCAGCTTATATAAGTGGTAGCGAGCGAGTACTTTTGAACATAGAAAGGTTAGTTAACGCTTTGAGAAAAGTTAAGATTCCTATTATAGCCACCATTCACGAGGGTGGTAATTCACAAATGTTTAAATGGTGGAATAACACTGTGGATAAAATCTGGACAGAATTGATGATTAACCAAAGCAGCGTGGATTACATTTTGAAGAAAAATACTTATGATGCTTTCTATAATACTGACCTTGAAAACATTTTATCTTCATTATCCATAGATCAGTTGTTGATAACTGGTGTAATGACTCATCTATGTTGTGAAACAACGGCAAGAAGCGGTTTTGTTCGCGGTTACGATATCGTGATGATCGAAGATTGTCTCTGGGACAAAGATGAATGGTACCATTATTCTTCTTTAAAAAACCTTGCCCATGGTTTCGCGGTGATTACCACTTCTGAAGAAATCATAAAAACTTTCCTTAAATACTAAATTTTATATCTTTAAATCTCTCCGAAGTTTCCTTAAGTTCTTTTTTTGACTTTCCCATCTCAAAAGTTTCACCAAGTGCAAGAACAGTTGCAAGTTCTACAGGAAGCCCTACAGAAATTATTTTTTCAATTACGGATTTCACATTATATTTCACGTGTACAAATTGATAAGAAAATACACATGAATCGATAGTCAAGATTAAGTAGGTGGCTCCCGGAACCCCGTCTTTTGTCCTTCCAACACTACCAGGATTAAGGATCGTCTTACCAAGAATGTGTTTTGCCATCATTAAATGAGTATGTCCATTAACAATTATATCTTCTTGAATATCCTTCACAAGAATCCTCAGTCTTTCAGCAGACGTTGTTGGTTTGACGTATTCAAGTAAGTAGTTCAAAGGACTTCCATGAACTAGAAGTATCTTTACCCCTTCTATTCCGATAGACAGTCTTTTTGGAAGCGATCTGAGGAACTCCTTATTCTCAGCTGTTGTATTTTTTATTGTCCAAGACAGGGATTCGTCACCAATTTCTGTCTCTCTACCAGGATTGTAAGAACAACCACAGTTGTCTTTTTCATATCCAACGGCATCATCATAATTCCCCATGACGGTCTTTATTCCATTATTTCTTATCATTTCTATCACTTCATTTGGATCTGGTCCATAGCCAACAAGGTCACCAAGACAGTAAATTTCATCTACTCCCTTTGAACGTATGTCATCTAACACCGATTCAAGAGCTTCTATATTTGCATGAATGTCTGATATAAAAGCGACTCTTCTCATACTTATGCCTCCTGAGTTCTGTTTTTTTCTATTTTACCATAGTTTTTTTAAAAAATATTAAGTTTTGCCTAAGTACAACTTGATGTGGTAAAATTTTGATATGGTACTTTAAATAATTTAGTTGCACGAAAATGCGTATTATGGGTGGTGAGCTTTGTGGAGATTTATATAGTTGATGCTTTTACTGACAGGCTGTTTTATGGAAACCCTGCTGGTGTAGTGATTATTAATTCGGAGCATTCTATTTCGAAAGAAGTTATGCAGACTATAGCTAAGGAACTAAGATTTTCCGAGACAGCTTTTGTCAGAAAAAGGTCAGACGATGAATTTGTAGTGTTGTTTTTTACGCCATTGTCAGAAATAGACCTATGCGGACACGCTACTGTAGCTACATTTACAGTACTTCGAGATAAGGGATATCTGGTTCCTGGAAAGGTTTACAGAATGCATTCAAGGGCTGGTACCTTAGAGATTGAGGTAACCGAATCATACGTCATGATGGAACAGGCAGAGCCAAGTATGGATAATTTAGATGAAAACGATTATGAATTCATAGCCCAAGCACTTGGAATTTCTGTTAATGATATAGGAGATAAGAGTTATAACCTAAAGCCGAAGGTCGTTACAACAGGTCTTTGGGATTTAATTGTTCCGGTTGTTTCCAAGCAAATACTTTTTTCTTTAAACCCTGATTATGAACTGATATCCGATTTCTGCAGGATAAACAAACTAGTTAGCTTCCATATCTTTACTCTCGACGAACAAAAAGCATTAGCAAACTGTAGAGATTTTGCACCTTTGTATGGAATCGAAGAAGAGTCTGCCACAGGTACAGCAAACGGAGCATTGGCTTATTATTTGTTTAAACACGGTGTTATAGAAGCTGAAAAGATTTACAAGATAATACAAGGAGAGTCCATGGGAAGAATTTCAGATATATTTGTAAAAATACACTTTAAGGATGGAATTTACAAATCTTACGTTGGTGGGAGCGCAAAGATATTCATCGAAGGTAGCATTAGCTTGGAATAATTTTTCAAGATCTTGCGGTTCTTGAGCAAGAAATATTTAATTTACAAATTTGATCTTTCCTCAGTAGACTAACGAACTAAAATAAGGCAAAGTAGTCTAATTTTAAATTAGAGTTGGTAAACCAATTGATTTCTGTTCTTAATCATTAAAAGACTAAACAATTGCCGGGATCCATGTTCCCGGCAATTTTTGCTTTTTATTCATTTTCGAGACTTCTGACTATGTCTTTCATTTTATTGGCAAGTTTTTCAACATCTTCTTTTGCTCTTTCTAAAGTGTCAGCTTTGACCATAACATACGCTTTCATCTTTGGTTCTGTACCGGAGGGCCTAACAAAAATCGTGCCGTTTTGGAAATCGAATCTCAGAGTTTCATTTGGTATAATTCCACCGTAACCTTCAGAATAATCTATAACGTTTATCACATCTTTTGAATTCAATTTCTTCAATTTTTCATAAACCTCATATGATTTGCGCACGCTTCCAAATTCAAAGTTCAGTAGTTTCTCCAGGTAATATCCGTATTTTTCGTACAATTTATTTAACTGTTCGAGTAAATCGTGCTGTTTTGCAACCTTTGATATGAGCCCGCATGACAATACAGCATCCTTGTCCCTTGCTAAATTACCTGTCAAGTAACCACAACTTTCTTCAAAACCAAGTATAAAATCAAGGTCTTTTCTTTTTTCAGCTAAATCACCTATAAATTTAAATCCAGTTGGCACTTCAAATAATTGTACGTTATGCTCCATGCATATTGGAACAACCATGTTTGTGCTCACGATGGTTTTGATTAACATTCCAGAACTTTTCCCAGAAGTTTTGTATTCCTTAATTAAAGCATCACTTAGAAGTACACCTACTTGATTACCAGTTAACCTGACATCTTTGTAAATTACACCAACTCTATCTGCGTCTGGATCTGTCGCAATCCCAAGATCTACTTTGTATCTTTCCATATATTCTCTAAGCAGTACAAGTGCTCTGTCATCTTCCGGATTCGGGGTTTTTGCGGTTGGGAAATTTCCATTGTGGTCCATCTGTTCTGAAACTTCAACAACTTCTGCACCGAGTGCTCTAAGTAATTTTGGTACAAACTTTGAACCCGTCCCATGTAAGGGTGAATAAATTACTTTAAGACCTTCGAGGCTGCCATTTATTAATTTAGCACATTCGTCTACATATTCGTTGAGAAGGTCTTCAGAGATATAACTATACTTTTCCACGGCAGATATAGGTTCTTCCCAAGCTTTCTTCACAAGTTCAGTAAGTACATCTGTAACCTCAGGTACTGCTTGAACACCATTTGAGGTGTAAACTTTGTAACCGTTGTATTCCGGAGGATTATGACTTGCGGTTATAACTACTCCGATATCCATCCCTAATTTCCTAACACCATACGAAAGAACAGGTGTTGGTACAGGTTCTTGAAAGAGATAAGCTTCCAAACCTTCTCCAGAAAATACACAGGCAGATAATTTGGCAAATTTTTCCGAATTGTTTCTTGTATCATAGGCGATGAGTACGCTTTTAAGGTTTTTCATTTTCATGTAATTAGCAACACCTTTTGATGCTACGGCAACCGTTTTTTCATCGAATTCTCCTTCCCTCATTATACCTCTTATCCCACCTGTTCCAAAAAGAATCATAAGACTTCCTCCCTCCTTGAAAATTCAACCATTATGAACAAAGAGACAACAAAGATAAAGTAGAATGTGTTCAATACCATTGCAACTTCTGTGTTTCTTGAATTCATTAATCTGAAAACCACGGTCGAAAAGGTCATAATAGGTGGTTCGACTAATGTAAGTGTACCTGATGTTTCACCAACAGAGATTGTAACTGAATATACAAATGCCGTAAAGATAAAATTCTTTAGAAGCGGTAAAGCTATCTTTAAAAATGTCAGAATGTCACCTGCACCATCAACTTTTGCTGCCTCTATTATGTTGTTTGGTATACTCCTCCATCCTGTTTCTATGATCCCAAATGTTATTGGGAGTACAATCAGAGAATGAGTGAAAACTATTTTCAACAAAACCGGGATATTGATTAGTACATAAGGAAATGCTATAGTCACAGATGACATTGCCGCGGGGATAAGAAGTATGTAATTGAATCTTTTTCCCCTTGATGAGTAATATCCACCTATTGTACTTATTAAAATACTTATAATGGATGAAACAGTAGAAATCAAGACCGTGTAAAAAATCATTTCTTTAACGGTTGTACCAACGAGATATTCTAAGCTTTCCGAGAAAAATATACGAAAATTAGTTAATGAAAATCTTCCATAATAGTCCAGAAATCCAGAAATTGCCGAATAAAAAAGAGGCACAAATATTAAAAGTATGTAAAGGCCAAATAACACATATCCCCATTTAGGAAACTTTTCCAAATGCGTATGAAAGTTTTTCTCGTGGACTTCTCGTTTAACAGACACAAAATATCCTATCAAAGATATAAATAAAAGCTGAAAAAGCATCAGTGTGGAGGCTGATTTGAAGTCAAATGTTATTCTTGAGTACATATAGATTGCAACCTCTATTGTAGAGTATTTTATACCGCCGAGTATAAGAACCACCGAAAAACTTGTAAACGTGTATATATAGGTTAAGAAAAATGCCCTCAAAATTGATGGAATTAATAGTGGCAATTCAACTTTTAGAAACGTTTTCCACTTCCCCGCACCATCCAGTTTTGCAGCTTCAATTACGAAGCCATCTATGTTTTCCCATGCTTCACCAACAATTCTGATAAATAAAGGAAAGTTATAAAACACATGTCCGAGAATTATAGCAGTAAAGGTGTATAGAATTTGGATGTTGATTCCAAAAGTGCCTAAAATTTTTGAATAAATACCCGATTTACCAAATGTAAGAAAGAAACCTATCGCCATTGTTATACCAGGTAAGACGAATGGTATGCTTGAGATCACACGAAAAATCTTTCGTACGAGGCTGTTTAGTTTTGTTCTACCCACTAAATAAGCACCAGGTAAGCCCAAAATTGCTGTAAAGATCGCAGATAAGAATGCTTGAAAAATGGTGAATCTGATTTTACTTATATTATCTGTAATAGCGTTCCAACTTAAACCCTGCGAGAGTTTCAAGCTTAATGCAAATGGTATTACAAGTGAGATTGTTATATAAACCACGGGTACAAGTTGGAAAAAAATAATTTTAGTCTTTCTTGCAATTTTCAGAAAATCAACCCCCGCAAATCTGCTTGTCGAACTCTTAAAAATCTTGAAAGTTTGAATATACTCTCCTCAAGTCCACCTGATCTGTTGTACTTGTTCCAAATGTTTTTGTATTCATCAATTGTCTTATAAAACTCCTCTACCAGTTTATTCCATTCACTTTCTGGTATCTTCCATATATCCTCATATTTTAAAATCAACTTTATTAATGCTAAACCAATCTGTGCAAAGGAAATATTGTTAATCACTTGTTCGCAGATGGATAATATCTTTTCCTCAGTACAAGAAGCCAGTTTTTCTTTGATTTCATCGATCCTATCTGACACATCCTCTAGTTGTTTTAACATTTCTGCATCCCAATTTTTGATAGCACTTTCAGGATAAATAAAGGCGTAAAAAAACGGTGTACCATTGGGTGTATACGGCAGTTTGCTATACACTGTGCCAAGCTCGTAGATCATCTTAGAAAGAGAGAAGTCTATATTCTTAGACTCAAATATGTGCTTATCTATAGCATCAAGTAATTCTTGGATATCCAGATCAGTTGTATTCCAACTTAAGTGAGCACTGTAAGAATAACCTATCCAAGATAATGGGAGATGTTGGACGTGCCCATTGTCACCCCAATCTGTTGTAAGTACACCAATTGCGCCAAACTCCTTGCCATTTAAAACTGCGCTTTTTATATTTTTGACTGCATTATCGCTTCGTCCTATGAAAGTATTCCATGTGGACGTGCCTGGGCAAACATAAAAAGAAAGTCCACTGTTGTAGTACAATTCACATTTTTTATCAAATGGATGGTTATATTCATATCCCCATACCATAGGTATCATATCTTTTGGAAGCAGGGGTATAAATTCTGGATGATTTTCGATTATATCACCCCAAAACATCACACTCTTCTTGTACTTTTTTGCTATTTTGTATATCTTCATCAAAAAATCAAAGTACACTTTCGCTTTTCCTTGCTTTTCACAAATTTCCTTAGACTTACCAACACCAAGGTCAAATGTCTCATCACACCCTATATTTACTTGGTTGCTTTCAAATAATGGTAGTAGTTCATCAAGAAGCTCTTCAACAAGTTTTATAGATCCATGTACTGCTGGTGAAAGCGAGAATGGATATTCATATTTCGTACCCCATGGTGTTACGTATCCATCTGGTGCTTCAGCAAGAGCTCGATATTTTCTATGCACGAGCCACTTGCTCATATGCCCAAATGTATTTTGATTAGGTACAAGCTCTATAAATCTCTCTTTGCAGTATTTATCAAGATAAATTACTTCGTCGTGTGTTAATGGTGAATACCCTTCCCAAACCTCTTTGTGGTTTGTGTAGGCAAATGTGTGTTCAAAATACAGTTGTAACTGATTTATTTTCATTTCAGATAATTTTTCTATTATGTACTCGAAAGTCTCGATTTTTGGTATTCGATCACGGCTTATGTCAATCATGATACCTCTGTTTACGAAATCCGGATAATCCTCAATTACAAGCTTTGGGAGATTAAATCCAAATAATCTTAAGAGTTGCTTAAATGTTTGAACTGCGTAAAAAAGTCCCGCTTTGTCATTTCCAACCATAGTTACAGAATCATCAATCAAGATCTTATAACCTTGAGCATGTGAAACAATATCTGAATTTATTTTAAGGATTATGTGAAATGTGTTGAGTTTTTTGTTGGAAGAGCGGATGGTATAATTTCCGCCATACGTTGATAGTACTTCTCTAAGTAGAATTGCTAAATTCTTTGATTCGACCTCATCAAAGAAAATTATTCCATCGCTCTCAACTTTGAGAAATCCTTCCTTGCGTATCAGTTTTTTTGGATAAGGTATTAATCTAATTTCAATATCTTCCTGTAACATAAGATTCCCCCCTTGGTTTTTACGAAAATTTGAAGTTCAATTTTTTCTCATTTGTTCTCTTACTTTAAACAACTCATCTCTGAGTCTTGCCGCATCCTCGTATCTCAATTCAGATGCTGCCTTGTACATCTCTTCTTCAAGCAAGGCCGCGTATTCTTCAATTGAGAGACTCTCTCTTAATTGGAAAATACTATCTTCGTAAACTTTGTATAGTTCCTCTTCCTTATCTCTAAACGGAGCAAAAATATCTTCCATAATAGGCTTAACTATGCTTTTTGGTCTTATACCATGTTTTTGATTGTACTCGATTTGTATTTTCCTTCTCCTGTTAGTTTCGTCTATCGCCCTTTGCATTGCTGGTGTTATCTTATCAGCATACATTATAACTTTACCATTTTCATTTCTTGCCGTTCGGCCTATAATCTGTATTAACGTTGTTTCACTTCTTAAAAATCCTTCCGTATCAGCGTCGAGTATAGCCACCAAAGAGACCTCGGGTAAATCTAAACCTTCTCTAAGTAAATTTACCCCAACAACAACATCAATTTCTCCAGCACGTAGTTTCTTGAGTACTTCTACTCTTTTTATTGCATCAAGCTCCGAGTGGAGGTACAAAGCTTTTATGTTAAGTTCGACCAAATACTCTGCAAGCATCTCTGCTGTCTTTTTCGTTAAGACTGTAACCAAAGCCTTTTCACCTCGTTTTTTTACCTCAACGATTTCTTTTATAAGATCATCTACTTGATATCTTGTAGGCCTAACCTCAACTTGTGGATCGACTAATCCTGTTGGGCGTATAATTTGCTCAACTATCTGTTCAGAAACTTCCAATTCAAAAGGTCCCGGAGTTGCCGAAACAAATATTACTTGACTTACCCTTTGCAAAAATTCTTCAAATTTTAAAGGTCTGTTGTCATAAGCACAAGGTAACCTAAAACCGTACTCCACAAGGCTTTTTTTTCTTGACATCTCACCACGGTACATTGCTTTAAGCTGAGGAATTGTAATATGCGATTCGTCTATAAAGACTATATAATCCTCGTCGTAATAATCAAGTAAAGAATACGGTGGTTCGCCAGGTTTTCTACCATCAAAATGTCTTGAGTAATTTTCAATACCTGTACAGTAACCAAGCGTTGTTAACAACTCTAAGTCGTTCATAGTTCTCTGAAGCAATCTTTGAGCTTCTAGTTCCTTTCCTTGTCTTTTCAATTCTTCTACCCTTTGCTTTAATTCTTCTTGAATACCCTTAACGGCGGAGGCTATCTTTTCTTCTGTTGTAACATACTCTTTTGTCGGATAGATTGTCAACCTATCAAGTTGTTCAATTACATTTCTGTTCATTCTATCAAAAGTGTATATTCTATCAACTTCGTCACCAAAAAACTCTATCCTTATACCTTCGTCTTGATAAGATGGGAACACTTCGATTGTATCACCGCGTAGTCTAAAGCTCCCTGTCAAACCTATGTCCTCTTTTCTTTCATACCCAATTTTAACAAGCCTTTTAAGTAGATCGGTAAAGTTAACTCTCTGTCCAACCTCTATTTTAATGTTAAGCACGTCGAAGTCTCTTGGATCTCCGCATGCGTATATTGCGGAGACACTTGCAACAACAACAACATCTCTCCTGGTCATGATAGATTTAATGGCACTCATTCGCATTCTGGCTATGATATCATTTATATCTGCACTTTTTTCGATGTACAGATCTTTAGTTGGTACGTATGCTTCAGGTTGGTAATAGTCATAGTAGCTGATAAAGAATTCCACTTTGTTATTGGGAAAGAATGTCTTGAATTCTGAATAAAGTTGTGCGGCCAGTGTCTTGTTTGGCGATATTATTAAAACAGGTCGATTAACTTCTTTTATAACATTAGCCATAGTAAATGTCTTACCGCTACCAGTTACACCGAGTAGCGTTTGAAACTTATAACCGTTATTCAGCCCTTTGACAAGTTTTTCTATTGCCTGAGGTTGATCACCCATGGGCAAGTATTCACTTACAAGTTCGAAATTCAATGTTTCTCCTCCTTAATTTGGATCAACAAAAATAGTTTTAAAGTTTGAGTACAAAACCAATCCGGGCCTGAATCCCTTGGGTTTTTTCACATATTTTATTAGTGTATAGTCCACTGGTACATTCGTTGAATATTTTCCTTTACTATACATTGCAGCAAGTTTTGCAGCATAAATAAGACTATCTTCGTCAACGTCTCTGCCATTTGTCTTTACTATTACGTGTGCACCAGGCATACCTTGTACGTGTAACCAAAGGTCGTTATCGTTAGCTTTTCTTACAAGTTCGTCATTTTGCCTGTTATTCTTACCAACATATATTGTAAACCCGTTGTATAAATATTTCCTTGGTTGGGATAACTGACCGTCTCTCTTTTCCCTTTTTTGCCTTTTAATCTTTATTAAATCATTTTCCTCCATTTCGTCTTCTATTTCATTCAATTCTTCCAAATTCTCAGCATTTTCTATTGTTATTAAGAGTTGTTGAAAATACATAAGTTCCTTTTCAATTATACTTTTCCTTTCTTCCAAACCTCTCAATTTCCTTTTCAGCTTTGAGTAGAGATTAAAATAACGAATACTGTTTTCAATTGGTGTTAGGTTCCTCTCAACAGGAACAGTGATATATTCTCCTGTTTCCCAATCGAACAAATCAATGGATTCTATTCCATGCTCAATTTGGTAGCTGTAGGTTTTCAGCAATTCACCATACTTTCTGTATTTATCAGCTTCAGCACACTCTAAAATTTCGTTGATGATTTTTTCTTTCAGTTCCTCGTATTGGTTAATCTTTGCCTTAATTACACTCAATAATTGTTTTCTCTTTTGCTCAAATATCTCTCTTATCTCTATAAATTCAAAATATTCGTTAACGCACGATATAACATCCTCGCAAAGCTTTTCGTCATTATAGCCATGCAACCTTATTGAAGACACATCAACAGGTCTTTCATCTTTGTAATACAAGAACACTTTATCATTTCTTAATTCATCAACCATGCTCATAAGCCCGGTGAACAATGATTTGACATCTGATTCGTTGACTTCTGTTGTGGGTTTATCTTCAAGACCAGCTCTGTGCAGCAACTCTTGTGCAGTGATTTTCGAGAATCCTTGTATTGAAGAGTACAAAAACTCAGACAATTTCTTATTTTTGTCTTTAAATTTACTAATCAAATCGCTCAAAATTTCATCAGAACTTATTTCTTCAACGTTCTTCTTCTCCGAATTGAAAAGTACAAATTTTTCACCTGGCAAGAGCCTACGTATTCTTGTTTCAACTCTTTTAAATGCATCAAGAATTTCATCGTTTTCTACCAAAATAACGTTTGAGTGTTTGCCCATAACATCAAAGTATATAACATAATTATGAATTGAACCTATCTCATCTATCCTTTTCAATTTCAAAACGGCTGTTCGTTCATGAGCATGGTTGAAAAATTCGATAACTTTAGCCCCTCTTATTCTGCTTCTTAATAGGTCCACAAAAACGTTTCTCTCAGGTTCCTTGATTAAGTGATCTACCAATGAAATATGTGCAAAATTTGGATTGAGACATACCTTCAGATCTCCAACGTCAAAAGAAAAAAAGAGAGAGTTTTTTGAAAGATAAACATTTCGAACATTCAATCCTATCAATTTTTGCGCTATGCAATTGATAATACTTTTCATCACAAAACCATCAAACGGCATAATAAGATAACTCCTCTCTCCAGAATACCTTGGCAAGTTAGTAAATGCTTAAAACATCAATATTCAAGTTCTAAATCAACTATATTCTTTGGCATTCTACCAGATAGAATTAGTCTTAAGTTTTCTACAGTCTCGTCTATTCTTCCTTTCTGCCCTTCGATAGTGAATCCGCCCACGTGTGGAGAAATTACAACGTTTTTTAATGTATGTATTGGATAATGCGAAGGTAGTTGAACTTGGTGATCATTGCTTGGATAGATGTACCATGTGTCTATTCCTGCGCCTGCAAGTATATTCTCTTTCAAAGCTAAGTAGAGTCCTTCTTCGTCTATAAGTTGTCCTCTTCCAACATTTATAAGAAATTTACCATTCATTCTTCTGAGCCTTTGTTTGTCTATAATTCCTATTGTAGATTTAGTAAGTGGTAATGCAACAAAGATAACGTCTCCAAAGTCTATGGCTTCGTCTATATTTGTCGTAATATATTTAACTCCCTCAACTAGTGTCATATTCCTTTTGTACCCCATTACTTCACATTCAAAACCAGACAGCAACCTTGCTATGTGTTGCCCAATAGTACCAAGTCCCAATATAGATACCTTTTTACCTTGTAGGGAGAACCAAAAATCCTCCTTTTTAGCACCAGCCTCATATCCATGCCATATTCCCTTGCACAGGTCATTGTGGAATTCAACAACCCTTCCCATAACGCTGAGAGCTAATGCTAGAGCTCTTTCAGCTACAATTCTCCCGTTTCCGTGATTGTTACACACAATAATATTGCGTGACTTAATAATATCCAATGGTAATCCATTAACACCTGCCCAGGGAACGATGATATATTTTAAATTCACAGCTCTATTGACTTGATACTCACTCAACGAACCACTAACTATGACATCTGCTTTCTCAATCATATGTTCAATTTCTTCTCGAACTTTCGGAACTAAGAAGGTATCTTTTGGAAATTCTTTCTTTATCTCTTCTATCCTCTGCGCAAAATAGTCTATAATTTTCGTAAGGAAAAGTACATTCATACTCTCTCCTCCGTCTATGTAATAATTGGTGAAGCTATTCATAACAATTATACCAGATCGTGTATAAACAAAATAAAACCCCGAACGGGGTAAATATTCGGGGTCTAATGTTTATTGGATTACCCTTAGAAAAATGTAGACAATGCAAGATAAAGAATAGCACTTACTCCTGCGGAAAACGGTACAGTTATGAACCACGAAATCACAATATCTTTCAGTACATCTATATTAACTACTTCTATACCTCTTGCAAGTCCTACACCAGTGACTGCTCCAACAACCGTGTGTGTTGTACTTATTGGGAAACCAAATATAGATGACAAAAGTACGGTTGTTGCGGTTCCAAAGTCAATTGAAAATCCTCTTGTATTGTTCAGCTCCGTTATATTATGTCCTATTGTTTGCATAACTTTATAACCGTACAATAACACACCAAGCGCTATACCAATCCCACCGATAAAGAGTATGTGCTTTGGTATTTCAATTGAGGAAACGTGGGTAGTATGGATCTTATTAATCATATATATCAATGCTATAGGTCCGACTGCGTTGGCTACATCGTTTGCTCCGTGAGAAAAACAAACATATGCAGACGTCATGACCTGCACATTTTTAAATATTCCCTCAACGGCGTTGTATTCATTGTTAGTTTTCTTTGCATATTTTCTTATCAGTAAATATGACAACAACCATGAGACGGCAAAAAAAACAATTCCGGTTACGAGTGACGAGCTATAGTTTTTCCTTAGTGTCTTTACTGAAAAGAGAAATGAAATAAGAAAGAAGGTAAAACCAATTAGCAACGGTGCAACCTTTTTTGCAGCATTCAAAGGACTGGGGCGATGGAGGATAGTAATTGTAAGTACTTTAAAAACAAAAAATGCAAGCAAGCCCCCAATCACTGGCGAAATGAACCACGAAAGTACTATTTTAAACAATTTTGTCCAATAAATCACTTTAGTACCACCACTTACCAAACCGAAACCAACCATACCTCCTATTATAGAATGAGTAGTAGAGACAGGCATTGCAAAAATAGTAGCCAGCATAACCCATGCACTTGCTGCAAGTAAAGCAGAAATTGCACCGTACATCACTAACTTAGGATTTGTAATGTGTTCTATAGAAACTATTCCGTTTGCTATCGTTTTCGTAACTGTTGCACCAAACATAACAGCTCCAAGAAATTCAAGTATGGATGCAAGCAAAGCTGCTTGCTTTGGGGTAATAGCTCGTGCACCAACAGCCGTTGCCATACCATTGGCAACGTCATTTGCACCTATGGTAAATGCCATGAACATGCCCACAACCACTGCAAAGAATATTATCATAGTCATTTCCTCCCTTATATATGGGTTATCATTCTAATTCTTTCCACAATGTTTTTCGCTCTATCTTCAATACGCATCAACAGAACAACAACACTGTTCAGAAAAACAATATCAACTGGATTTAGCTCAAACTTTTTAGCAAAAAGTTTCTTACCTATAGTCAATCCAAGAATATCACTTGAATGCTCTTCTTTTTCAACTAGGTTAATTCTTTCATCTTCTGATCTAATTTCCTTAGGTGAAAAGGCAGATTCTACTATTGTTCTGAGTTCCTGGGCTGTTTCATTCATATGCTCTACACTCTCAGAAACAAGTTTTACAAGCATCAAAATATCATTTCTGACATCCGTTGGTACTTCATTAACGTTGTTCATCGTTAACATTTTCAAAACATCATCTACAAGATCTATAATAGAATCCATGTTGTGTAGTATATCGAGAAAGTCGGTTTTACTAAAATAAGTCCACTTCAATTTTGCGTAAATTTCTCGTACCCTTATCTTTATACGATCGGCATCATCCTCAAGTTTATCTATTTGTTTCGAAAGTTCTTCCACATTCTGTCCTTCAAAGTATTTTTCAAAAGCTTGTCTCATTATCTGGGAAGCTTCCACGCACAGCTTTGAGTGTTCTAACAACAATTCAAGTGGTGATTTGTAAGGTATGAGTTTATTAAAAATATTTGCCATAAACACACTCCTTTCAAAAGATTCGTAATGCGAAAAAATTATACCACCGATCTGAACGGCGATGTTACAAACAAAATGTCAATGACATAAAAACTTCACAACTAGTGCTTTAAAAAAACTTATCATAGAACTGCCTAATTGTTTTACTAAATATGTTAATGATTCCCTACTAAAATAGCTCACAGAGGATTTCTTAACAATTTCTGTGAGTAATCTTCGGTTTGTTTCAACCCTTTAAAAAATTCTGCTCGCCTAAGAATGCTCTTGTTGAATCGACACCCCACAGCAAAAACAACCAAAGGCCAAAACCACCAATCAAAAATACCACAAAGACAACATACCTAAACAAACTTAAGTCTCCTCAATACGTTCTTTAAGAAACTACAATTTGTAAACTGAGACTTGCAGGAAAATCTTTCAGTAATTTTGGTAAAAGTAAGTATATACAATATATATCATTGTATTTACTTATTTTAAGTAGTTGTTTTAAGGCTAATTAATTTATAATTATACTAGTAGTATGCTTAAACAAACACTATACTATAGACTATTTTGATTTTCTATTAATAATTTAATTAGGTTGTACGTGCATAGTTAGGTTTCTCTGCAAAATGATTCAACTCTTAAAAACGAGATTTAGTAAATAATAGGCACGTACTTAGAAAAGATGCAATATAAGGTTTCTTATATTGCATTTTATGTATATTAAAAAAGCTTGTAAATACTTTATTTATGCGCATAGCTATTTGTGAGTTAGGATTTACAAACACCAACTTATGGAGAGTTTTATGAAAAGCCTAAATAAGTAACGAAACAACTAAGTAGATACTAATCTTTGCTAATTTAAAAACTTGATTTTTATGAAGACAAGCAAGGATAAATATCAAAGTTATATCATCTTCTAAAGAACATACCACGAACATCGTTAAAGACAAAAACTGCGGAATTGTTTAAGTACAATTTAATTTTTTCGAGAAATCTTTGAGCGAGCTCGTCACTGGCAAACAACTCAATAATTATCGGTAACGATGGCTGTACAACTTCTTTGATAGTTGTGTGTAATTTTTTGTCAAATATAAACCCCTCAATTGCTTTGTATTCGACGAAATCAGTTATACCAACCTCAAGTGCTATCTCCGCGATTACTCTGTTTAATGGTTTGTTGTGAAACTCTTTACATCTTTCATTTTCTCGCACGTATATCTTTATAAACGTACCTAAAAAATCCTCCATATTGTTTCCTCCATTTCTTTAATGGAATTAGTATTATCTGATGAAAGCGTGGATAGCTAATTGACTTTGGTAATATTAAGAAAATATTTCATTATTGGAAGAATATTTTTAGACTAATAAACTTTTATATATAGAACAAATTAGTATTAAACAAGTGTATATTGACAATATATTTACTATGGTTTATAGATGAGAGTATGTTAGTAAATAGTAAGATATGGAACACTAAGTATTTTAGTATACCTAAAGTATTGTATTCCAAAAAATTCTATAAAATTCTATACTAATATATCAACCACAATCTTTCCAGCGAATGCAGCTGAGAGTCCCAAAAACAAATTAAGAATTACATTTATCATTGCATAATAATACTGTGAATTTGTTATCAGAGCTACAGTTTCGTAACTCATTGTGGAGAAAGTTGTTAATCCACCAATAATTCCAGTGGAAAGGAATAACCTAAGTGTTGAGTCTATATTTGCATAGATTGATAACTCCATTATTATGCCAATTAAAAAGCTTCCTGCGACGTTTACGATCAATGTACCATACGGTATAAACGTTTCGGGAAATATTTCGTTCATGTGAAGTGACACGAAATAGCGCAACACGCTACCCACAAAACCCCCAATTCCAACAGCAAGGATTCTCGTCAATTCCATTTTCCTCCTCCTTAATTGAGTGCAAGATTTCTTGTTCATAGTATTTATTGTATCACTTCTCTGTGAAGGTGCTATAATATTTTTATTGGAGGTGATGTTATGAATTATTTAGAATTGTTTAAACCTTTTATTTATGAGGATGGACATGTTAGATTACCTTACAGATTGTTCATACCAAATATTATAAATGGGCAAGGATATCCGCTTGTTGTTTTTTTGCATGGCGCTGGTGAACGTGGAGAAGACAACGAAAGGCATATAACGGCAAACGAGGGGGCTACTACATGGGCAAATCCGGATTTTCAGCAAAAACATCCTTGTTTTGTCCTTGCTCCACAATGCCCATCTAATGGATACTGGGGAACTTCGTTTAGAATGTACAACGAGATGCTTAAATTAGGACCTAATTCTTTAATTGCTGCTGTGTCGCTTATCATAGACCAGCTGACTGAGAGGTTCCCGATTGACAAGAATCGAATATACGTAACTGGATTATCGATGGGAGGATTTGGTACGATTGCTTTACTTACCTTATGTCCAAACAAATTCGCAGCCGGTGTGGTTGTGTGTGGCGGTGGAAATCCACGCAAAATGAAAGAAATTCTTCATATTCCGCTATGGTTTTTTCATTCAGAAGATGACGATATAGTACCAGTTGAATATTCAAGAACCCTTGTCGAGGAATTGAAAAGATTAGGGGCAAAAGAGGTAAGATACACTGAATATCCAGCCGGATATATGAAATCTTTACAAATACCACCACATGCATCATGGATACTCGCATATAACAATAGTGAAATGAAAGAATGGCTTTTCAGCAAGAAAAAGGTTTAAAAAAACAGTCTACACCTATTTTGGTGTAGACTGTTTTTTTAGAAACTTCAAATTTAGTTACTCTTAATGTGCTCCCCTTCGTGATTTCCAACCATGCATTGCAAGAGCAAAGGCTATGACTGCGTATGCAATAAATTCTCTGAAGAATTCACCTATTTGTGGTTGACCAAAAAGTTTGTTTCCAGCACTTGGTGCAACAATAAAAAGCGTGTGAAATAGTAAAACACCAATTATGGCATTCCATATGTTTGCTTTCCTTGTGCTTGCACCACCAACGAGAAGTGCTGCAATAGAGAAAAGACCTATTTGTTCATGACTGTTGTAAGTATTTATTGTTCCAATATCCTGAAGGTATATAATCTGACCTATGGCTGCAAGAACCGTTGATATTATAATGGCAGTCACGCGTGTTGAGTTGACATTTATACCAGCTGTTTGAGCAACGTGCATATCTTGACCAACTGCTTTGAAATCCTGTCCAAGCTTAGTTTTTAAAAGGAATGTCAACAATAAACAAAGTCCTACGATTATCAACAGTGGTACCATGTAAAAGGTTATAAATTTAATATTTACAGTCCAAATATTGTTTAACGCACTATCAACTATACCATAGAGATCAACAGTATTTCTCAATCCAACTCCCTGTGGAAGTAAGAATTCTGTTTTTTTGAACGGTATCAATGAACCAACAAAAAACAAGAATATAAGCTGGTAAACACCATTGGCAAAGAAGCCAAGAATCATGGAAGTTATCATCTCGCGACCCTTTGCTCTGTTCAAGGTTCTACCGACAATCCAACCAAGGCCTACAGATATGACACCTGCAATTACCATTGCAAGCAGTATCCCTTTCAGGCCAGTGATTCCCCAGTCCACAACAAAGAACAAAGCCGCTTGCGCTGCCATCGCACCGAGTACAATTGCGAAATTTAGACCCAAACCAGCTATCACTGGGATGATGAGTGCAAGAACAAGAAAAGTGTTTCTACTTAATCTTCTAACTATCTCAGAAAGTAAAAATAACACGGGTATCCTTGCAACAAGAACAGCTCCTAAAGTCAAAAGAAAAAATGCAATTGGAACAATGTTGTTCAAGAGTATATTTTTAATATTAAATTTTCTTTCCATCTTAATTCGCCTCCTTTGGGGCACGTGTAAGTGCGTAAAGTATCATTCCATTACTAACTATCAGTCTCATGACCTCGGTTACATCGCCCCGTGTTACTTGGCTCAAAACTGGTAAGGAGACAGTAAGAAGTGTTTGAAAAACCACAGTACCTAGCACAACATTAGTTATACTTGCCCTCTTTATCGACGCACCTCCTATAAGAATTGACGCAACAGCTGGAAAAGTCATAAATAAAGGAGCCTGGTAAAGTTGCAAAAATCCATAACTTTGCGCATATACCAAAATACCTATACCAGCTATTATTGTCGATAAAACAACAGCATTTCTCCTTGCTTTTTTTGGATTCACGCCTGAACTTATAGCGTACAATTCATTTTGACCTGTTAAGTCAATCGCCAACCCCATTTTTGTTTTAAAAAACAAGCTAACAACAAAACAACTTAGCGCGAAGAAAATTATAAGACCAGTTGGAAAGTAAAAATCTTTACCTATCTGGAATTTTAAGAAATTGTTTAAAACTTTATCAAAGTAATTTTGTAAAGTGAGTGTGTATCTTAAACCCTTTCCACCAATTGCCCATATCATTTCTGGATTACTAAATGGTAGCACGAGCCACATTATAGACATAAACGCAACAATAGAGTATCCAACGTAAGTTTCCACCATCATTTCTTGACCTCGCACTTTGTCAAGTAACCATGCATAGATGAATCCAAGTACAAGGTTGAATAGTACAGAAATTATCATAGCTACGAGAAAACCATAAAAACCTGTTAATTGCAGTTGCATAACTATAAGTCCACCAAGCAGTCCACCGATTATACCAACAGGTAAACCAAAGTTTGGGCCTATACCTGCACGTATCGTAGGCAGCATGGCAAGAACCAAGACCCCGTTCATACCCACTCTGACTATAGAGTCACTGAGAAGTGAAGGAATCGACATTTTCGTCCCTGCGGCTAATATAAAAAGTCCTATCAAAAAGAGTATTATAACTAGTGTAGGAATATCGGTATTTTTTAAAAGAGATTTTATGTAATCAAAAATTTTATTCATGTGTCTTCACTCCTTTCAATTCACCGGCCATAGCTAATCCGAAATCGGCATCTGATGCATCAGGAGGCAATATTGCAGAGAGCTTTCCTTCACATATAATTGCTATTCTGTCACATATAGACTTTAACTCTGCCAATTCGCTCGATGTCAACACAATAGTTATTCCATGATCTCTGTTAAGTTTAACCAAATAATCAAGCACGAGCTTTTTCGCTCCAACATCAATTCCCCGTGTTGGTTCGGAAACAAACAGCAAAGTAGGATTAAGAGTAAATGCTCGTGCCAAACAAACCTTTTGCTGATTTCCTCCACTCAACCTTCGTACAGGTTGTGCAGGACCTTTACAACGTATATCGAGTTCTTTTATTAGTTCCATTGCGTGCTTTCTAATACCTTTCTTATCGTAGATTTTTATACCCAAAAATCTTTTAATAAACATTCCAAAAGCTTCTATAGCGGTAGCTGCAATATTCATCTCAACAGATTCATCAAGTAACAAACCAACGCCTCGTCTATCTTCAGAAACGTAAACTATTCCATTCTTAAGGGCAAAAAGTGGAGAATTTAATTGATATGTATTTCCTCTGTAAGTTACATTACCAGATGCGGGATACATACCAAAGATTCCATTGGCTATACCAAGTTTTCCTTGACCAGCGAGTCCACCAATTCCAAGTATTTCTCCCTCTCTAATATCTATTGAGAAACCTCTCACCTCTTCTCCAGGCATCGAAACATACAAATCTCTTATAGACATTATTATTCTGTCATCACTCAATTTAAATTTCCGTTTTGGTAGTTCCACCTTTTCAACTTTTCTACCAACCATCTTTTCGGCAATTTGCGTTATAGTGAATTCTTCTTTCTTACCATCAGCTACCACACTTCCATCCCTCATAACTACAATTTTATCGGCAACTTCTAACACTTCATGTAACCTATGAGATATAAAAATTATCCCTATACCCTTATCTGACAAAATCCTTATGGCGTTCAACAGAGTTTCTGCTTCGCTTTCAGTTAGCACTGCTGTTGGTTCGTCTAAAACAAGTAGTTTCAATGATTTTTTATCAATCTCTCTTGCGATTTCAACAAACTGTTTGTGTGCAACAGGAAGTCCAGCCACAGGTAACATCTCATCAATTGTATGCATCCCTATTGTGTCCAAAGCTATGCGCGCATCTTTTTTCATTAAACCAATGTCTAATGTTTCAAGTTTTTTGCCAAAAATTTTACTCACAAAATTTGGTTTTGTGATTTCGCGATTCAATTTTATGTTCTCGGTAACGCTAAAACCTGGCAATAACATGAACTCTTGGTGAACCATTCCAATGCCAAGTTCCATAGCTTTTACCGGTGAATTGATATCTACTTTTTGACCATCGAAGTAAATCTCTCCTTCGAAACCACCGGTTGAATGGATTACGGGCATACCAAAAAGTATGTTCATCAGTGTAGACTTGCCAGCACCATTTTCGCCAACAAGACCAAGTATTTCGCCGCGTCTTAGAGAAATTGAAACGTTTTTCAATACCTGATTCCCATAATAAGATTTGTTTATGTTTTTCATCTCAAGTACATAATCCATTCTTGTCCTAACCTCCTCTGAGAAAAATGCAGATCATTAAGGAACTATACTAAAACACTAACTTTTTTTGTTTTTCTAACAGCAAAGGTGTCGGCTTAGCCGACACCTTTTGTTTTAAAAGAGATATACTTAGAACTTATCAACACCAAATATTACTGACTTATGTATGAACATATAGTAATTTTTGTAAGGTTCAAGAGTCCTAACTTCAAGAGCTGCCTGTGGATATTTTTTCTTAGCTGCTTCTGTCACGATAAGTCTTATACCGTTAAGGTTAGTTGGACTGACCTTCTTCTGAACAAGAGCAGCGGCAATTTCGACACCAGCTTCAACAAAAAGCATATTCATTGGGACTGGCCATGTTGCAAATCTACCTGCTCCACCCATTTCTATTATCTTTTTGTTTACTTCTCTCAAGATGTAGGTCATATCTCCTCTTTTCTCAGATGGAATAGAGATACCGAGTGTTCCGGGGAAACCATGAGTTGGTGACGGACAACATGGTTCAAGATAGTAGCCTCCGTGTTTCAATATAGCCTTTTGAAGAGGTTCTTGCATACCACAATTTGTTGAGAAGAATCCTGTTTTTGGACCGTATTTTGCAAGTTGCCTTGGTACATCCTCAAGGATGAATTGTTGTGCACCTGTAAGACCTTGTTCACCAAGTGGATCTGGAGCAGATACAAAGACGAAATTAATTCCCATTTGCTTAGCTGTTTTTTCCATTATGTCTCTTCTTTCAGCAAGAAGCTTGTAGCTCATGTGGCGCGGGAATGAGTAATGAATTATTGTTTCAACTCCCATCTTCTTAGCAAGTTCGACTATCGTTCTTCCACGTCCCGGTGTATCAACTTCCAAAACAACATCTGCTGCAGAAGAAATAACTGCTGGATCTTCATGCGGTACACCAACAACAAATACAATATCCTTTCGCATCTCTTTTACCCTTCTAATTGCCGCTGTTGTCCCGGGAACTCCCTGAGTAATAACTATTGCCTTAACTTGTGGATCGTACGCAAGTTCAACAATCCTTGCAATAGTTGTTTCTTGTTCCTGCATAAATTTATCTGGATACGTAACATGAATAATCTCTTTGCCATATCTTTTTGCTACAGCTTCTCCTCCACGATACTCATCTTCACCCTGCGAAACCGTACCAGTTACAATTCCAACTTTAAAACCAAGTGCTGCAAAAAGACTCGAAACAAGCGCTACAACAACGAGTAAAACCACTAACTTTTTCATACCAATACCCCTCCCTATTATTCTGGAACCCAAGCGTGGTACATAAACCACTACCTGAGTTCCGTGAAATCTGTGACCTTATTAAATATTATACAATAAACAATGGATATTGTGGAAATTTTCCATATTTGGTACGCAAATTTTTATATCAGTTGTTTTAGCAAGATTACTTTGACAACATATCCAAAAATGTTGATAATTATTATCTAAATTACTTACATCGAAATATTCATAGTATAATAGTTGTGGACAATATCTATTTTTGTATGCTATAATAAGGTAAACCTAATTTAAGGTGGTGGAAAGATGAAAGTCTTGGGGGAAATACTCATTCAGGAATTTCCGTTTTCGGAGATCGTTATAGGAAACACTGCGATTGTAAGGGCGATGATTGAAAGCGGTGTAAAGGTTGTGACTTCGTATCCCGGTTCACCAACCCCAGAAATAGCTGAAGCAATATACTCTATTCCACAAGAGAAAAGGCCATTCTATTTTGAATTCTCTACAAACGAAAAAGTAGCACTCGAGTTGGCATTTGGTGCTTCTATCAACGGATTCACTTCATGTGTATTTTTCAAAAGCGTAGGTATGAATGTTGTAGCTGATTCATTTGTACAATTAAGTATGATGGAACTACTTGGTGGTATGGTGGTTGTAATTGGCGATGATCCCGGTGCAAATAGCTCGCAGAATGAACAAGATAATAGACATTATGCAAGATTATCTTACACTCCTATCTTAGAGCCAAAAGACGCTCAAGAAGTTTATGATATGTTTTTGAAGGCAGTAAATTACTCAAAATCACTTCGCTCTCCCATAATTCTGAGGCTGACAACACATACTGCTCACTTTAAGCAAAAAGTTAACTTTGGAAGATACTTTCCTTCACAGACTTCAAAATCAATGTTCGACGTTGATAAGAATGGTCCTTATATTCCTATAGCAGCAAATGTACCTGTTATGAAGAAAAGAGCCTTAGAAAAGCTAAACAAATGGAAAGAAATCTCAGAAGATTTCGCGTACGTTACACAAAATAACAACAAAAGAGGAATAATAACAGCAGGGTTACCTTATCTTTCTCTTTTAGATGTCCTTGGTGAAAACGCAGGAAAGGTAGATATCCTCCGACTTGGAATGGTGTATCCGCTGCCAAGAAAGACCATTGTGGAATTCTTAAAAGCACATGATGAAGTTAAAATTGTCGAAGAGCTTGATGATTTTATAGAGCAAGCAGTTAAGTCCATAGCCTTTGAGGAAGGATTAGATACAAGGATAATCGGAAAGGTGGATCTCGATGATTGGATTGGCGAATACACACCCGAAAAAGTTTCATGTGTATTAAGGAAAGTTTGGCCTGAACTTGTTACAACAGTTGAAACTTTAAAAAACAAACCAAGGATTATTCAAAGACCTCCTCAGTTATGTCCTGGTTGTGGACACAGACCAGTGTTTTATGTACTTTCTAAGATATTATCTAAGGAAGATATATCCGTAGCTGATATAGGTTGTCATACACTTGGATTTTTGGAACCTTACAAAGTGGGACAGGTACTACTTTCTATGGGACATTCAACGGCAACTGCATCAGGATTAAGTCTTTTTAACACTTCTCGTAAGGTTGTTGCATTTCTCGGGGATTCTACTTTTTTCCACGCGGGATTACCTGGAATAATAAATGCGGTATTTAATAACCATAAGTTCACACTTATAATCATGGAAAATGGCACAACCGCTATGACTGGGCATCAAGATCACGCTGGCAAAAAGATTAAAATCAGGACCTTGCTTGAAAGCATGGGTGTGAAGCATATTTGGGAAGTCGATACTTACCAGCAGAATAAACTTGAAGAAGTATTGAAAGAAGCACTCAATTCGGATGAGTTCAATGTTGTAATAGCAAAGCATCCGTGCATGCTTAAATTTACAAGGGAAAGAAGAAGAAAAGGATTAGTCAAAGTTCCTCAGATGGGTGTTACCAACAGATGTACACTTGCAAGAGTTTGTATTACTAAATTTGCGTGTCCTTCATTCCAAACAGATAGCATGGGGAATGTGTACGTTAACAAAGATCTGTGTATTGGGGACGGGTCTTGCGTTCCTGTGTGTCCATCAAGTGCTCTTGAACTTGAGAAAGTTGAGAGTGTAGGTGATAACAAATGAAAACGTTTAGTATTTACATGGTAGGTGTTGGAGGGCAAGGTATAGGAACTTTAAGCGAGATAATGATTCGCGCAGTAGATTACAGTGGACAGAATTGTATAGGTGTTGATACACACGGTCTTGCTCAACGTGGTGGAGTTGTTTCATCCCATTTAAAGATAGGTGATGTGAACTCTCCGCTTGTAATGCCCGGCGATGTAGATTTAGTGATTGCTTTGGAAAGACATGAAGCAGCCCGCGGGATGAGTTACTTAAAGTCTGGAGGAACTATTGTGTATTACGATACATCATGGCAACCACTGCCTGTTAGGTTGGGGAAAGAAGCCGAAATCACTACAAGTGAAATTGAAGAATTCTCAAAGACTAACAATATAAAAATTTTCCGAGTTCATTACGACTTACCAGATGCCAGAATGCAAAACATTGCAATTTTGGCAACGATAGCAAAATATCAATTAATACCACAAGTTGAGGTAAAACATTATTTAAAAGCTATGGAAGATTTGATGAGCGAGCGTATTTTTGAACCTAACAAAGAGCTTTTCTTGAGGATAATCAACGATTAATTTTGGAGGTGTAAAGTATGAACCAAAAATTTATAAGACCTAACGGTGAAATATCAATAGTTTTAAGCGGAGCTGCTGGTCAAGGTATTCAGAGTGTGGAACATATACTAACACGTGTTGCAAAAGACTCAGGATTTTATGTTTTTGCAACAAAAGAGTATATGTCAAGAGTTAGGGGTGGAAATAACTCCACAGAGTTACGAATTTCAGAAAAACCTGTTTATGCTTATGTAGATAGAATAGACATACTTGTTCCGTTAAATGATAACGCTATAGAAAGACTTCGCTCAAGACTTACCGAACATACAATAATCCTTGGCGAACCACGGTATGTAGAAAAGGAAAGAAATTCAATTGGTGTAAAATTTGAAGAAATTGCTGAGAGTTTTGGAAATAAGATATATGAAAATTCAGTTGCTATAGGTGTGTTAGCCGGAATAATAGGTGCAGAAGAAGACGCACTTGTGAAGAATGTAGCAGAATATTTCAAAAGGAAATCGGAAGAAGTTGTGAGAGCAAATATTAACGCTGCATTGAAAGGATATGAAATAAGTAAGACCCTTGGATTAAGCTTTGAAATTGAACGAAATGAAAAAGTAAAACAACAATATTTGACAAGTGGTTATGAGGCAGTTGCCAAGGGTGCGATTGCTGGTGGTTGTAATTTTATATCGTCGTATCCAATGTCGCCAGCAACCACTGTTTTTACTGAACTTTCAAGGCTGTCAGGTGAGTATGGAATACTCGTAGATCAGGCTGAGGACGAGATCGCGGCAGCGAATATGGCAATTGCTGCATGGTATGCCGGTGCACGTGCAATGGTCTCCACTTCTGGTGGTGGGTTTGCACTCATGACAGAAGCAGTAAGCTTATCTGGAATGATAGAAACACCTATTGTTGTGCATCTTGGTCAAAGACCAGGTCCCGCCACTGGATTACCAACAAGAACTGAGCAAGGAGACTTGAATCTTGTTTTGTATGCTGGACACGGGGATTTTCCAAGAGTAATATACGCTCCTGGTAATCTATGCGAAGCTTACAAACTTACAGCTAAGGCATTCAATATTGCAGACAAGTATCAGATCCCAGTATTTGTCCTTACAGATCAGTATCTACTCGACTCTTTTTATAACATAAGCGAGTTACCACAAGTCCAAATTGAGAAATTCATAGTAAAGACTGATGAATCTTATAGGCGTTATGAAATAACGGAAGATGGAATCTCTCCGCGTGGTATACCTGGTTATGGAAAAGGACTTATACGTGTTGATAGTGACGAGCATGACGAATACGGTCACATAACAGAAAGTGGAGAAGTAAGAACAAAGATGGTTGAAAAAAGATTGAGAAAACTTGAAAAAATAAAAGAAGATTTTGTCATGCCGCAGTTGTTTGGAACAAACGATTACGAATATCTTGTTGTTTGTTGGGGTTCCACACAGCAAATAGTAAAGGAAGCTGTTGAAAGAATTGGAAATGAAAAAATCTCGGTATTACACTTTTCGCAAGTTTATCCTCTCCCTCAAAGTGTTAAGAATTACTTTGAGCGTGCCAAAAAAACCATATTTGTTGAACAGAATGCCAGCGGTCAATTTGCGAATTTGCTGAAGTTAGAATTCGGTATCGATACGTCATGTAGAATTTTAAAATACAGCGGGTATGTTTATTCCGTCGAAGAATTAGCCGAAAGAATAGTCAAGGAGGTCGAATAATATGTGGGAAACAAAGGTTTATGATATACCAAATGCAGATATTGCATGGTGTCCAGGATGCGGAAACTTTGGAATAATAAACGAACTGAAAACAGCACTTGCACAACTTCAAATAGAACCACAACGTGTGGTTATTGTATCCGGTATTGGCCAGGCTGCAAAGATGCCACAGTATGTAAAAGCGCATATGTTTAATGGTTTACACGGAAGATCACTACCAGCAGCTGTTGCTATTAAGATGGTCAACCCCGAGCTCATAGTAATTGCTGAAAGCGGTGATGGCTGTACATACGGCGAAGGTGGTAACCATTTTATTCACACAATAAGAAAAAATCCAGATATAACAAACATCGTGCATGATAACCAAATATATGGTTTAACAAAAGGTCAAGCTTCACCAACTACGGCAAGAGGACAAATAACAAGTTTGCAATTTGACGGTGTTTATGTTGACCCATTCAATCCAATAGCTGTTGCTGTAGCACTCGATGCTTCGTTCGTTGCTCGGAGCTTTTCAGGTAATTTCAACCTTACAGTTGAGCTTATAAAGATGGCTATTCAGCATAAAGGATATGCACTTGTAGACATACTCCAGCCGTGCGTAACATTTAATAAAGTTAACACTTACCAATGGTACAGAGAAAACACATATTTATTGCCAGATAACTATGATCCAACCGATAGACAAGCTGCGTTTAAGATTGCAACGGATGACAAAAAGATAGCACTTGGTGTGATTTATAAAAATCCAGACAAGCCTGTATTTGAAGAACAGCTTGCCGCATACAAAAAGGATAAAACACCTGTTGCATACAGGGGGATTGAAATATGAAGAACATAACGAGTAATTATAAAACGATACCAGAATTCATCCTTAAAGATGAAGATGGCAAAGACTTTGACTCAAAGAGTTTGCTTGGTAAATACACAGTTATATACTTTTACCCAAAAGCGAATACACCTGGTTGTACCCTTGAGGGCATTGACTTTACGTACTATATAGATGAGTTTAATGGAAATGTTTTAGGAATATCACCAGACACCTGTAAGATCATTGCCGAATTCAAGTCAAAGAAAGGTTTGAAGGTTAAGCTATTATCAGATCCGGATAAGATCGTAGCCGAAAAGTTTGGCGCAGTCAAGAATGGTAAACTCATTCGGTCAACTTACATAGTAGATCCATGGGGACGGATCAGAATGGAGTGGAGTAGAGTAAATGTAAAAGATCATGCAAAAGAGGTGCTTTCAAAATACAAAGAAATTATCTCAGATGATTGCAAGATCTCAGATAATATACAACTTAGAAGGGCTTTCAGAGGAATCAGTTCAGTAAACGTAAGCGATGAAGTGCTTGAAAAATTGATTCAAGCTGCACATTTGGCTCCATCATGCTCAAATAAGCAACCTTGGAGATTTACAGTTGTGAGAACAAAAGAAAATCTTGAAAAGCTTCACGAAGCACTGAGCAGTGGAAATTATTGGATGAAATATGCACCTACTTTGATAATTGTCCACACAAAAAATGAGTACGCTTGTCAGTTAAGTGACGATAGAAACTACGCATTGTTTGACACCGGTCTAGCTGTTGGCATGCTTTTGGTGCAAGCTACTCAAATGGGACTTATTGCTCATCCCGTTGCTGGATTTGAACCAGTGAAAGTCAAACAGTTATTTGGAATTGATGGAATCGTGATTACAATAATAGCTGTTGGATACTGGGGGAACTTCAACATACTAAACGAAAAACATCGTTTAACCGAAGAAAGTGAACGACAAAGGATACCTTTAGAAAATGTAGTAAAATATATCTAATTCTTTTCCACAAAAAAATAGATCCATCTCCTCCCCAAACGGGGAGGTTTTTAGTTGTAGTTAATTTCTGTAAACCGTTACAAGATACAGCACCTTACCAGATAATCTCAACACGACTGAGATTATACCGTTGGTTATGCGGATGTTACCGTTCTTTTGTAATAGCGCCTGTGAATCTTTTGATTCCAACAACTTCTTGACTTCATCCACACTTATACCCCTTTCTACCATCCTTTCAAACGAATGCGGTGTTAACATCAAGTCTAAGCCAAGTAGATTTACATGAATAATCAAAGTCTCACCTCAGTTCTCGATTTTATGAAGGCGAAAAAACATTGAGAATTTTTGAATGGTTTTGGATCAAAAAATTGATGATATAATATATTAGCGTTAACCAATACAGGGATAGTAGGGGGATTTATGAAGATAAAAATTCGCAACTTTATCACGAATCTAATGGTCAATCTACGTTATTCAACTTTTTACTACTTAATTGCATTGGCGATTTTCTTAGCTCTTGTTTTGGTTATAAGATATTCATTGACACCAAAAGGGTACTATTTATCAAATTGGAAGGTTGAAAAAAGCATCAATTTAAACGTAGAGAGCGAACAGATTAAAGTTCCTTACTATGTTATTTTAAAAAACCGTGCGACGATTTTGCTATCTTGCAACATAGGGGATCTTGAACTAAATAAAGACGCTAATTATCTCTATCTGCCTCAAGTTGATGGCTCTTACTTAGCAGTTTACTCCAACGGAAATCTAATCGGTAGTTATGGTTTTACCAAAGACAGATGTGGGCACTTTTGGTATCAACCGTTCATCTTTCAGCTACCGAAAAACACTAAGACAATCGCCTTAGAGATATCTGGAGTTTATGAAATAGGTATTGATTTCAAACCGGTTATAATCAGCGAAGATGAAAAAGATAAATACATGGTACTTTACATTGTCACACACGTTTTATTGCTGCTTAGTATCGGACTTTCACTAACCTTAGCAATAATACTTTATCTGATTTCAAAAAATCTTTCAAACAAAAAGCGAAGTATTTATCTTCATTTTTCTATTGCAAGTCTTCTTGGTACATTTTGGATGTTCGATCTCCTTCCCCTTCCCACAATGGGTAACGAATCTTTGGTTTTGATATTTAGAAAGATATTTGTTGCTTCTGCATACTTTGGTTTGTCTTCGCTGATTTATGGGATGAACAAACAAAGTTTCGAAAAAGTAGACCTATTTACAAAACTTTTGATCGTTCTCAATGTAGGAATAGGTATAATAATATTGTCTGCGTGGAATAATTACATTTTAAAAATTCTGTCGAACAACTTAGCATCACTACTTTTATTGAACGGTATATATCTAACAATAAGGATATCACAAACTTACTCTCCAGTGCAAATAACTTTTTCTTTTTTCTTTGTTCTGACATTGGTCCATGATGGAGTGGCTATGTGGTTGTCATCTAACCAAAAACTCCTATCCATGTACGGTATAGTGTCTTTGTTTGCAGGTTTTGCGTACAGTTTAGTCAATGAGTACAAAGATATGATAGTTGGCTTGTCGCTTGCTCATATGAAAAGCATTACGGATTCTCTAACAGGGGCTTACAGCAGAGGTGCGCTTTCTGAAATGTCTCTGAACAATACCGATGCACTTGTATATATAGACCTTAACAATTTTAAAATAATAAACGATGAGTACGGACACAATGTTGGAGACGAGATTTTAAAAATTCTTGTCAGTGTGTTGAAATCTTCAGTGAGAAAAACAGACGCCGTTGTCAGAATGGGAGGAGATGAATTTCTTTTAGTCTTAAAGAATTGTCCGGTTAATAAAGCAACAGAAATAGTCGAAAAGGCAAGACAAGAATTTACATTATCACACCCGTTAAACCCTGACTTTTCTTACGGAGTAGTCCAGTATTCGGAAAACTTTCAGAAGTCTCTTCATGATGTTGATAAATTGATGTACAAAATGAAAGAAGAAACAAAGAAACAAAAAAATCAAAATACTACTTGACAAAACACAACATTTGTATGATATAATTAGGGCAAAGATTTACCATACTTGAGAGTTTTTGTTCTGGAGGAAGTTAAAAGATGATAGTAAACTATAACGGTTTTATTTTACCAGTAAACAGTGTTTTTTCAAATATGAATAAAAAAGCTAAACGCAGCTGCCCGCTGATAGGTGGTCAGCTTGCGTTTAGTATAGGATAAACGCAGGTTAGTCACCAAAAGGCGGGCTACAGTTGAACACTGTAGCCCGCTTTTTTATAGATTTACGTAAATTTGTTTAATTTACAATCAGTAGTTTTTATCAGCGTGAGAAACTTTCCTAATTCTTGAAGCATTGGGGGTGTTTGTATGAGAGTAGGTATTGTAGGGGCTACAGGAGCTGTTGGTAGGAACATGATAGAGGTTCTTGAAAGTTCAAAGCTGGATTTTTCGGAAGTGAGATTTTTTGCCTCAGAACGCTCTGCTGGACAAATTTTAAAATTTCGAGGTCTAAACATACCAGTCGAAATTTTAAGTGAGGAGCATATGAAAGATGGTTTTGACTATTTGCTTTTTTCCGCAGGATCAGAGGTCTCAAAACGTTTTGCACCAATAGCAGCAGCCGCTGGTAGCGTTGTTATAGATAATTCTTCGGCTTTTCGAATGGTACCTGAAATTCCATTAGTTGTTCCAGAAATTAACGGAAGGTTATTAAAAAACTACCGTGGGATAGTTGCTAACCCAAATTGTTCAACAATACAGATGGTACTTGCCTTATACCGGGTGCATGACAGATATCAAATTCATGAGATCTTTGTTTCAACTTATCAAGCTGTTTCCGGTGCTGGTTACAAAGCAATAAGAGAGTATGAAAATCAACTGGGTGGGGGGTTAGAGCATACGGTCTTTGCGCGACGCATTGCACATAATGTTATTCCGCTCATAGGGGACTTGATGGACGATATTACCCAAGAAGAATGGAAAATGATAAATGAAACAAGAAAGATTCTTAATTCTAATTCTGTTAATGTATTCCCGACAACGGTACGAGTTCCTGTTAGAATTGGACATTCCGAAAGTATTGTTGCAAGAACTATCTTTCCAATAATGTCCAAGGAAGATTTGATTGAAACAATAGCAAGTGGTGAAAATGTAGTGTTGCATAACGATATCGTTACACCAATTGAGATCGAAAAAGATGATTATGTGCATGTGAGTAGGATCCGGCTCTTTGATGCGCATACATTTGGAATATGGGTAGTTGCTGATAACCTTAGAGTTGGTGCTGCAACAAATGCTTTTAGGATTCTTGAAAAGCACTTTGAACTTAACAAAGAACCTATTCAAATACGTGAGTGATACATAATGAAATTAGAGAAATATAACGCTACAGGTAACACTTTTATAGTTGTAGATTGTATAAATGAAAAATTGAATGATTTAGAGAAATCAGCAACGGTGTTAAATTGTGTTGAAGATAGAGATGGTGTAATATTTGTCGAGAAAACTGGAAATACGTACCACATGGATTATTTTAACAGAGACGGTAAAAGAGCAACTTTCTGTGGTAACGGTGCTCGAACATTCGTAACATACCTTATGGAATTTTATAACATCGATGGAGACATAATTTTTTCAACTAACGCAGGTATGCTGAAAGCCAAGGCATCAAATAGTTTACACATTGTTTCTGTTCAAATGCCTTCTCCGGTCTATAAAAATATGATTGAGTACAACGGTTTTATTGGGGTTTTAGTTGAAGTTGGCGTTCCCCACATACTTGTCAAGTCTCCAAATGTTGACTTTATTGAACTTGAGAAAATTGGACCGGAAATGAGAAGGAAATTCAATGCAAATGTAAATTTCTTTGAAGTAATAAGAGAGAAAGTTTTAAAAATTAGAACATACGAACGAGGAGTTGAGAGAGAAACTTTGTCTTGCGGTTCAGGAGTCACAGCCGCTGCTTATTATTACAAGTTTTTCATACTTGAAGACTCATCTGTTCCGGACAAGGTAGAAATACATGCACGCGGTGGAATTTTAAACGTACTTTTTTCTGATAAAGATATATTTTTGGAAGGAGGGGTTCTACATGAATAAGTTATCAGAAATATCAAAAATGTTTACTGGTGTTGGAACAGCTATTGTTACACCGTTTTCAAATGGTGAAGTAGATTATGAGGCTTACAAACGGCTTGTAAAATGGCAGGTTGAGTCTGGTGTAAAAGCAATAATTGTGGCTGGTACAACGGGGGAAGGTGCAACGCTTACTCTCGAAGAAAGAGAAAGACTTATATTGATAACAAAAGATTTATGCGATAACAATGTGCAAGTCATAGCTGGTACGGGAACAAACGACACACATAAGACCTTAGAATTATCCAAAAATGCTGAGCAAAGTGGTGCCGATGCGCTTTTGATAGTCACACCATACTATAACAAACCCACTCAAGATGGACTTTATGCACATTATAAATACCTTTCCGAACGTCTAAGTAAACCCATCGTTATATACAATGTACCTTCCAGGACGGGTGTAAATATCTCGCCTGAAACAGTTGCACGCTTGGCAAGCGATTGTAAAAACATTGTCGCTATTAAAGAGGCTAATCCGGATGTTAACCAAGCAGATGAGATATACAGGTTAACAAATGGACAATTTTACATTTATTCAGGTAACGATGACAGAGCATTCCACATGATTTGTGCAGGATGTAATGGTGTTATCTCCGTAGCTTCAAACGTTATACCTGCTCAAATGGTTGAACTTGTAAACGCAATAACGGAAGGCAACTTGCAAAAAGCAAGGGAAATTCACTTTAAGTATCTTGAGGTGATGAAAGTGCTTTTTGTAGAAACAAATCCAATCCCAGTAAAGGCTGCGCTTTACTTGATGAAGATGATCGACAACGAACTTAGATTACCACTTGTATCTGCAAAGCAATCAACGCTCGAGCTAGTTAAAAAGACCTTAGAAAAGGTAGGTGTTTTACAATGAAATTCGGCATCGTAGGTGTAAAAGGAAAGATGGGAAAAGAAATAGCAGATTATTTCCTTTCAATGGGTGATGAATTGGTGTTAAAAGTTGATGTTGATGTTGAAGACGTAATGGAAAAACCAGAGGTTATCGTGGATTTTTCACATAGAAGTGCTCTTGAAAAGACAATAGATTTGTGCACCAAATTCTCATGTCCACTTGTAATAGGTACCACGGCATTAACTGAGGATGATTTCAATAAACTAAGACACCTGGCAGAAAGTGTTCCAGTTGTGCAAAGTTATAATTTTTCAGAAGGAATCAATCTATTAAAACTCATTTTACAGAAATTTCACCAAAATTTTAATAGTTGGGATATGACTATTGTTGAAATACACCACAACAAGAAAAAAGATGCGCCATCTGGGACAGCACTCATGTTGAAAAACACACTTGGTAAGGAGATACAAATTAATTCATTACGCGTAGGGGGTGTGTTTGGGGAACATACTGTAATTATTGCAAACGATGGCGAAGTTATTGAGTTAACACACAGAGCGCTTTCAAGACGAGCATTTTCCATAGGGGCAAGAAGGGCTGCGTTATTTTCCATGACTAAGAAGAACGGATTTTATTCGTTCTCGGACGTTGTTGAGCAGATGGGAGGTTAGAAACATGATAAATAAGAAACCGAGTGAGTTAACAAGTGGCGAAATTATAGAGCTCATTGCAAAAAGTGAGAAAAAGACCATTGTAAGAGCTTACATATGCGGAAACTTAAAAGAAATTGGTATAGAAAACAAAGATGGGGTCAACAGTGAATTTGAGTTCATCGGCTCTGATAATTTTGGAGTACTATTTGGAAATTACGAATATATAAAGGACATTTTGAACCATCCTGGAGTAAAGTCATTTAAGATCGAGGTTATAGCACATAACTCAGCCATACCACTTTCAGACATTTCGAAATTCAACGCACGAATCGAACCTGGTGCAATTATACGGGAGTACGTAGAGATAGGAAATAATGCCGTTATCATGATGGGTGCGGTGATAAACCTTGGTAGTGTAATTGGCGAAGGAACAATGATTGATATGAACGTTGTTGTTGGTGCTCGAGCAAGGATTGGAAAATATTGTCATATCGGAGCTGGAAGCGTGATTGCAGGTGTTGTGGAGCCACCAAGTGCAAAGCCAGTAACAATAGAAGATAACGTTTTGATAGGCGCGAATGCTGTAATACTCGAAGGAGTTACTGTTGGCGAACATTCGGTTGTAGCTGCTGGTGCCGTGGTGGTGGATGATGTACCACCGTACACAGTTGTGGCCGGTGTACCTGCTAAGTTTGTCAAAAAAGTTGATGGTAAAACTTTGAGTAAAACACAGATACTTGAAGAGTTAAGAAAAATAAAATAGTTTGAGGTGATGAACCTTGAGACTGGTAGTCCAAAAATACGGCGGTTCATCCGTTGCAGATGTAGACAGAATTAAAAAAGTGGCAGCAAGAATTGCATCCAAAGTAAAGGAAGGATATAAAGTAGTATCAGTTATATCAGCTATGGGAAAGACAACAGATCAATTGATTTCACTTGCAAAATCGCTATCCAAGAACCCAGATGAACGGGAACTTGATATGTTACTTGTAACAGGAGAGCAAGTATCTTGTGCTCTTGTAGCTATCGCTCTGAAAGATATAGGAATTAATGCAATTTCACTTAACGCATTCCAAGCAAAAATACTTACAACACATCATCACACAAATGCGAAGATCTTGGACATCAGTGTGCAACATTTGAAGGAACATTTGAAAAATCATGATGTTATCGTTGTAACAGGTTTCCAAGGGATAACGCAAGAGGGGCATTTCACAACGCTTGGGCGAGGAGGATCTGATACATCGGCGGTAGCTCTTGCAGCAAAGTTAAGATGTGAGTGTGAGATTTACAGTGATGTAGATGGCGTTTATTCTTGTGACCCAAGGCTTTATCCAGCGGCAAAGAAATGGAAGTACATAACCTACGATGATATGCTGGAGCTTGCTGCAACAGGTTCGAAAGTTCTCCACTCAAGGTCTGTCGAAATTGCCAAAAAATACAAAATCAAAATTTATTGTGCTTCATCTTTCACACAAGAGGAGGGAACGTGGGTGGTAGATAGATTACCAGAATGGCTCGAAGAACCGGTTGTTACCGGCGTAAGTTTAGATAGAAATCAAATTAAGGTCTCTATAATGGACTTACCTAACGATGCAGCTGTAGTTGCAGATATATTTAAGAGAGTAGCAGAACGCGGTATTAATGTAGATATGATATCTCTTGTAAAGAACGGTTTTTCAACGCATATTTCTTTTACCGTTGTACCAGATAGAGTAGAAAAAGTAAAAGAATTACTTGACCAAACTTTATCCATTTATGGTGCAAAGTATCATTTTTATGGACAATTCGCAAAGATAACTATCGTAGGAACCGGTATGAGATCAAGTTACGGTGTTGCGTCTAAGCTTTTGGATGTACTTTCAAGGGAAAATATCGAACCCGAGCTTATAACAACATCTGAGATAAAAATATCTGTTCTTGTACCTGAAGAAGATGCAGAAAAGTTGGTCGAAAAGATATGCAAGACTTTCGAGTTGTAAGTAAAGTCAAGGACGTAGATAGTGGAGAAAGCGGTGATAGAATGAGTTATATTGCATCCACGTATAATAGGTATCCAATCCAAATTTCCCATGCAAAAGGTATAAAAGTCTGGGATACAGAAGGAAAAGAGTACTTTGATACATTCATGGGAATTGGTGTATTGCTCTTTGGACACAACCACGAAAGAATTATAAGTGCTATGAGAGAAAAACTTCAGCGCTATACTCATATCTCCAACTTTTTTCTTGACGAAGATGCTGAAATAATTGCCGAAAGGTTAGTCAAAGAAACTAAAAATGAAGGAAAGGTCTTTTTCACAAACTCCGGCGCAGAGAGTACAGAGTGTGCTTTAAAAGTAATTAGAAAGTACAGAAAGCAGGGTAAAATAGTATCGTTTATCAAGAATTTTCACGGTAGAACACTCAAAGCTTTAAGTATAACCGGATTTGAAAATATAAGAAAACAATTTGTGGAAGATCAAGATGTAGTTTTCCTTCCCTACAACGTGGATGTAGTCTACGAATTTTTTAAGCAAGAAAGTAAGATAGCAGCAGTTTTTGTCGAAGTAGTGCACGGTAGTGGTGGTTTGGATTTAATTCCAACAGAAATTGTTGAAATCATTCAGAGTTACAAGGCAAAAAAGAACTTCTTGATAGTAGCAGATGAAGTACAAAGTGGTCTTGGAAGAACCGGAAAATTTTATGCATATCAATATTTTGATATATCGCCAGACTTAGTAACAGTAGCAAAAGGTATAGGAGGCGGATTACCTCTTGGTGCATGTCTTATGTTAAATGAATATTCTGATGCGTTTGAAAAAGGTGAGCACGGTTCAACATTTGCCCCAAATCCTGTAGCTTTAGCTGCTGGTAAGGCTGTCCTTGAAATGATTACCGAAGAAGTTTTGCAATATGTCGAGAAGATGAGTATAGAATTTGAAAACAGGTTTTATGACGCTCCGTATGTTGAAACTATAAAAGGGTTAGGATTAATGAGAGGAATTGTGTTAAAAAACAGTTTCGACCTACAAATAAACGATTTCATAAAGGAAGGATTGCTTGTCAATATTCTCGGAAACGGTGTGATCAGATTCTTATTACCTTTAAATGTCACATTAGATGAACTGAGAGAAATAAGAAATAGGTTTGATACTGTCCTTTTAAAAAACTCTACGAAATAAGCCTAAGAGCAAAAAAATAAAATTGACAAGTAAGTACAGAGAATCTTTTCGAGTCCACTTCAGTGAATAATAATGTGTTCTTTTAGTAATTCCGTATTTTCTAGCTTGAAGTGCAAGGGAGAGCTCTTCGGCTTTTCTTAAAGATGAAACGAGCAAGGGGATTACAATACTTGTCAAGGCTGAGAGTTTGTTTCTCAGCCCTTTTTCTGAATATTTCGCACCTCTTGAAACTTGAGCTTTAATTATCCTATCAGTCTCGTCGAGTAGTACAGGGATAAATCTTATAGATATAGAAAGCATCATTCCAAAATCTTCACGTGAACTTTCCTTAACACCAAAAAATCTTAATATGTCAACTATTCCCCTTGCCATTAAAAGTGGGGGGGTTGTGTATGTGAGTATCGAAGCAAAGAGAAATATTAAAGATAACCTGAATACTATGTAAGCTGCCGAATAAACCCCTCCTTCAAAATATTGAATGACTGCAGCAAAAATTATCAAAAACCACATACTTCTCAAACTTCTTAAATACAAGATTGTTTTAATTTTGGATAACCACACCAAAGTTATTAAAAGAATCAAAGGAATGAGATAGTCAACAATTTTTTGTGAAAACATTACAAGCGTTATCTGCATTATGATAGCAAACAACTTCCCCCTCGGGTCAAGTTCATGTATTAAAGAATCTTTTGGAATGTACTTTCCTATAGTTAGCTTCAGACAATATCACCTCAAATCTGAGAATAAAACTTAATATGGTTATTTTTTCTTGTTGCCATAAGTAGGTAAATTTGTCAAGTTGGAAAGATTTGAAAGATAAGTAGTATACATCTGAACTATGTCTGAATAATTCTTGAAGAACTTAACAGTGTAGTGGTTATATCTATCCTTTCGTCCATTATAAGCGGCAATCGCTTGAATCAAGTCCCAATTATACACATTTTTCAAAGTTAGGTATATGTATCTATAAGCAATCTTCAATTGCCAGTCAGGGTACTTGATAAGCTCGGCGTGTATTCGATTGTTTTTTTTGAACTGCCTGACATCATCATAAAAATTTGCCACGTAAATCACAGCATTTTCGTGAAGTTGAAAATACCCAACTGCTTTTCCTTTGTCACCGAAGGCGTTTACAAACCCTGTCTCACACATACCAAAAGCTAACATAAAAAGGGGATCGATACTCAATGGGACGCTTTTTGCTTCCTCCTCCAAAACAAATGCCATTAGCCTTGCGTGTTGTTCAGGTACTTTCTTTTCTATCATAAATTGATACGCAAAGTTATAAAGAACGCCAGAAAAACACGTTTCTAAAAATAGAACTATAATGGCAACGACGATAAATTTATTCATACTAACCCTCCTAACATTGTTCCAAGGCAAAGAGAAGTTACTAAAATGCTATTTCAATCTCACAACCTTCTGAACATCTTATCTTTTCGCGTGCAATACCTTTGTTGATGGCTATTTCAATGTAACCCGTACTATCCTCGTGGATCAATAATTCGCCTTCATCAACATCTGCGTAGGTGTCAACCACCGGTACCTGATATATTCTTCCTCCAACTTTTAGCTTAACAATGTCTTTTTCAGAAATCCAAGAAAATGGGATATTCGTTTCTATGTTCCCAAATCTATCAAAGTAAGCTATCTCTCCTTGAATGGTGTTAGCTGAGAGATGGGCTTTTCTGTATGGTACCGTGGCGTAATTTGGCATTCTCGTTCCAAGTTCGTCAAATACACCTTTTGTTATGTAAGCGGCCGCCGGAGAAAAGATGTCTCTCCCATGAAATGTTCGAGAGTTCCCCACATGATATTTTTTATTTACCAAATCTACTATTTTGCGAGGTTGATACCTCTCTAAAACAAGTGTCAATATGCCGTTATCTGGTGCGACAAAGTAGTATTTTTCGGTCTCGACAGCTATTGCTTTTCTTGCCGTTCCAACACCGTAGTCAACAACTACCAGGAAAACACTCTTTTCAGGAAACCAATCAACACTCCTGTCAAGAATGTACATCGCTTCCCTTACGTTGTACGGTGTAATAGAATGCGTTAGATCCACTATTTCACAGTCAGTTATACTCCTAATAACTCCTTTACAAATACCTACGTAATGCGAATTTCCCCAATCTGTCATGAATACTATCATATCTCATACCCCCTGTGACAGCGTTCTCAACCATTTTATCATAAATTCAATTAAGAAAGGGATAACTTCATCATCTGGTAAAAACTTAGGATTGTGCAATCCATACATCTTATCTGAAGTCCTTACCCCAGCCCAGAACATTAAAGAAGGAAATTTCATGCTGAAAAATCCAAAATCCTCACCTGTGTACTTCATACCGCAATCTATGAATTTGTAATTGTTTGAAACAACAACCGATTCAAACAACTTAACAAGTTCACCATTGTTTGATACAGGTGGATAAAGACTACCTCGTTCCAAAAAGCCATTGTATTTTCTAGCTATTTTATTAATTTTTTCAAACGTTTCGAAAACGATTTCGAGTTTTTCACCCCTTATTGATCCTTGCACCTCTGAATAATCTGCTACTGCATTTCTAACATTTCCTGCAAACATCTTACCAAAACCAACAAGAACTCGTTTTCCAATTTCATCATTATCAATATGTGCTTCATAAAATTCATTTAAAAACTTTACACAATTATAAAGTGCATCAACTCCTTTCGCTTTTTGTGCAATGTGTGCGGATAAACCTTTAAATTTAGCTGTAATTTCCATTGCACAGGCAAACAAAGTACCAAAGGTTGTTGCGAATTCTCCTAAACTGTACTCATCGCTAACATGCAGTGCCGTAGCATATTTTATTTTGTACTTTTCTCTCATTTCATCGAGTATATGTTTAGCACCACCTATGGTTTCTTCTGCCGGTTGAAAAATAAAAACGAAATTCCCTTTTATATTTTTTTCCAACACTTCCTTTATGACTCCGTACATTACTGCCATGTGAACATCGTGACCACACGCATGCATGTATTGGTTTTGTGAGCTAAAATCCCAATTCGTTTCCTCTTTGATAGGTAATGCATCCATATCAGCGCGATAAAGTATCGAAGGTTTGGATTTGTCATTTTCTACAAGCACAATGAGTCCTGTTTTCGCTATTACTTGTGGTTGGAGCTTAAGATCTTCAAGTGCTCGTTTAAGTATGCTTTGAGTTGTGTATTCATTAAATGCAAGTTCTGGATTCATGTGGAGTTCATGCCTTAGTTCAATTGGTGATATAGCCATACGTATGCCCCTTTCTACTTCTACGTATATTTTCAAGTTCCAGCTAAAAAGTGTTCACCTTGCTAGAGGCATTAATATCAAAGTTCATCATCGATTATTCGATTATAATTATACCAAAAACAATTTGCAAAAAAAATTCACCCAAACCTTATGGAGATTGGGTGAAAAATAAATAATGATGAGGTTATGCGGATTTATAACAATTTCAAACTTTTACATCAATTTGTCTAATAGTACCTGCTAATCCATCTTCTGTTAAATAAACACCTGTTTTTCTGACAACGTAATCTTCGTATTCAAAAGGTGTCGTCACATTTCCAAGAAAAACTGCTCCTACCTTTAAATCAAGCAATCCAACGAGTTTTTCTCTTCCATTCTCATCCACAGTCCAAATTTTTAATTTCAAAAATTCTAAATCGTCTTCGTCGATCCAATTATCACCATCACTGTCAAGCAAAGCAAGTTCTTTGAAACCATCGCCAGTAGAAGGTCCAAAGAGCTCTCTCGCACTATCAACCTTTCCGTTTTCATTCTTATCGTACACAAGAAATCCAAGATTACCGCCAATGTAGAACTTATCAAGTTCGCCATCAAAGTTTAAATCAATTTCTACAGTCTTCAACTTTGAATGCCCACCTTTTAATTCGAGAACTAAAGGATCAACTACTTTGCCGGACGATCTTAGATAATAATATGACAGCTGAAATTCTCTAAGCTGAACAGAAAAATCAATTAATCGTCCGTCTTTTGTCTTTACAAAACCTTGTGAAGAAAAATTCAAATATTGAGCATCTAACGATTCTTGCTCACTTTCAAACTCGATAACATCTTGTCCTTTTTGATGACTAATTTGTACTTCATACTCGGCTTCTGGAAGATAGATTTTCAGCTTTCGACCTGTCAATTTTTCTAACATTGCAATCAGTACCTTTAGCTTCTGCAATGTCTTTTCATCTATCCGTGGCTTTTTTTCACTCACTATGATCTCTATCTTGTCAGGCGTTTTATATTTTCTAAAAGTTGATGAGATTTTAGAATATTTGAAAACGGTATTTTCTGACTCCATGGTTAAGCTATACTCATCAATCCGCATAATATCACCACCATGGATATTTGTCTATTTCAAGTGTCTATGAAAATTATCGACCAAAATAGAATTTTTTATAGCGTAAAAATCTCATTAAAACAATTTACTTAGAAAATTAAATTTTCCAAGTAGACAACTTGGAGAAAAGTTAAATGCAGATATTCTTTTTACAATATTCATTTAATTTTCTCTATTTCTCGAAGCATCTCTTTAAGCAAGATTAAGTCAGAGATTATATCATCTATGGAAGCAAACGCCGAAATTAGTTTGGAAAATGATTTTCGGTCTATCGATTCAAAGAGTTTTTCCAAGCTATGCATCTTGGCTTTGCAATATTCATAGATGCTTGGCACTTTTTGAGTTAATGCGCTGTTGAGGTTTTCAATTTCATCAAGTAGAAGATGGGTTTGCTTGAGGGAAACATCTGATAGGTCAAAGAGAAATATAAATGGTTGAGGCATAGAAAATTTAACTTGAGTACGTTCCGAAAATTTTTTTAGTTCGATATAAGCTATTATTTCGAGAATTACTTCAAATCTTTTATCCTGGAAAAACTGACGATTTTCAATAACATATTGACTACATAAATAAACCAAGAATTCTACGTTGTGTGGCGTATTCTCTAATCTCAGTAGATTTGGTCTATGGAGCAAAGATTGGTACATCTGTCTTAGAGATATGGTATTAGATATCTTAAATTTTTCAAACATGTCTTTATCAAATCTTTTAAGTTGTTCCTTTGGAATGTCTATATTGTCAAATTCTAAGACGGTGAATAACAAATCTTCAAGTTTTTCCAAACCTTTAAATTTTGGAACTGCACCAAGTAGGTTTATGACAGTCAATGAATGTAAGTCTATGTACTTTTCATTGTCTATTTCTATTATCACTGGTGCATAATAATCTATTAGCTCATTAAACGAAAAATTAGGGTCAAAATATATTCGCATATCTCACCTCGATTTATCGGTAAAAGTTCGCTTACTAAGTTATCTCCCTTTTTTCTCGTAAAGCATAAATGTATGCAAGTACTTCAGCAACCGCCTTATACAATTTTTCTGGTATAATATCACCAATTTCTGTAGTGTAATATATTTCTCTTGCAAGTTTTGGATTTCTAACAATTGGAACATCATTTTCACGTGCTATATCAATAATTCTAAGTGCAATCTTGTCTGTACCCTTTGCTACGAGCAACGGTGCAAAATCTTCATCTGGATCGTACTTTAACGCACAAGCATAGTGTGTTGGGTTTGTTATTACCACGCTTGCTTTTGGAATTTCTTGCATCATTCTACGTGTTGCATATTGCATCATGATTTGTCTTTGCTTTCTTTTAATTTCAGGGTTTCCCTCTATTTCTTTGAATTCTTCTTTTACTTCCTGTTTTGTCATCTTTATGTTCTGTTCGTATTCATATCTCGAATAATAGTAATCGGCAATTGACACTATTATCAAAGCTATGCCACATTTGATTATCAATTCGGTTAACACACTCCAAATAATAAGCGATCCTTCAATCAAATTGCTGTCAGCCGTGATCATAAGTTTGTTGTAACTTCCTTTAATCACACTGTAGCCTACAAAACCTACTATAATTACTTTTAGTATCGCTTTAGCAAGTTCAAACAGCGAATGCAATGAAAACATCCTCTTCAGACCTGAAATGGGGTTAATTCGGTTGAAATCAAATTTCAAAGGTTTTAATGTGAAAAGAAACTTCGTCTGCAAAAATCCAATGATAAGAGAAAATAATGCAGTTCCAAGTACAAGTACTGATGTTATACCAAATGCAGGTTTGAATGTTTGACCAGCGTATATGATAAAATCTTCAAGTGTATTGATATCTGTATCCGATATCTCAAATACGTTTTGTGTACTGTAAACCGTAGCATTAAGTAGCATTTTTCCCAAAAACATAAAAAGTATTGAGGCAAATAAAAAACCAAGACCGGAGACAAACTCTCTCGAAATGGGAACTTGACCTTCTTCACGCGCCTTTTGCCTCTTTCTTGGCGTAGCCGTTTCAGTTTTATCAGGATCAGCGAAAAGTTGAATATCTATACGGAATTCAAAGATTGAATTTCCAGACGTAGTTTTTACAATCCCAATAATTTGTCTATGTAAGGGCCCAGCTTCTCGATCATTTTTGAAATGAGTTCTGTCCATAAAGGTATCATCCCCACCAAAATGAGAAACATTATTATTGTGCTCGCCGGCATTGCCACCATGAACACATTCATCTGTGGAACAAGCCTTGAAAGCAAACCAAAAAGAACATTGACCAAAAACATTAATCCAATTATTGGTAAGGCTATTTGTAATGAGAACAGAAAAGTATCCATAAAAAGTGTGAAGTATTGATTATGAATTTTTTCAAAAGGCAGATCTGTAATCACAAGGGGAAATGTCTGTATAGATTTTATCACACTTTCGTATATTAACAAATGTCCTTTTAGTGATACAAAAACGTAAACGGAAATTAAATATACAAACTCACTTGTTATGGGTGATTCTTCCATTGTTGGGTCTAATGAACCGCTTACATTAAAACCAGATTGTATACCAAAGATCTCACTACCTATGTAAACAGCACTTACAATTGTGTACGCCATTAATCCTAACAAAAAACCAACAAAGAAATTAAAAAGAAGAGAGGCAGCAAGGGTTGATATAGGTAATGTGAGAGGAACCATAGTGTTTACCATAGGAAGTGTTACATAACTCAATGCAAGAAGTAATACAACCAAAATTTCTAATGGCAGGGAAAAACCTGCAAACATTGGTGCTACAACTATCATACCTGTAAGTCTTGACATTATAAGACCCCAACTTAGAGCATAACGCTGAAGCAGTGCATATACATCTATTTTACAACACCTCTTTACAAATGTTGGACACTTGTAGACGGCAGTTTGTGATAGTTGTAAAGTAATTTTTGGATTGGTCTATCGTTGTAATAAGGTCTTGTGCAATGCTTGCAGCCGGAAGTTAAAAACGCAAATTGCACATTTTCTGCTTCATAAATGAATTTTTGTATGTAGCCATTTTCATCAAATTCAACGATAGGTTCTTGGTTCTTTTCAAAGATAATATATCTAAGTATTTGAATCTTTCTGTATCTATCTAAATCAGGTGGGGAACTGTTTTGTAATTTTGTCCCTTTTACGGGTGTAAATGCAAACAAAGCAACTTCTACGTTAAGTCTTTTCATCCTTCTAAAAGTTTCTACAAGTTCTATGTCTTTTTCTCCAAGCCCTACGATTATGTGTGTTGTTATCTTACCCGGATATTTCTTTGCTCCGTATTCTATGAGAGAGAGCGTGTATTCCAACTGTTTGCCACGATAAGCTTTATGCAGTTCCTTATTTACACAATCTAGCGCTATACCGAGTTGATCTACGCCATTTTCTATATATGTGTCAATTTCTTTTGCCCCAGAAACACGTGTGGAGACTGATATTAGTATTTCTTTGTAGGTACCTTTGATTTGTTTTACCAACGTCAATATATCTTTATCGTATCCTTTGTAGTTAACCGTTTGAACACATATTCTTTTGAACAAAGCTATTTTTTCCAAAAGGTTAGGCAAGGCAATTTCTTTCCACACAATTCGTGATAAATACGATGAATCACTTCTTGAATTTCGTGCGTGTGTACAGTACGCACAATCGTACATGCATTTTCCATCGAGCATGATGTATGCAGTAGACATTTCATCAGGTATACGCTCACCGTTGATAAGTTTCCAAGTCCAGTAAGAAGCTCTAATATTCATGAAACCATACCCTCTTTTGCGAACTGTATTTCGTAAAGCTTGTAATATTCCCCTCTCTTCCTCAATAAATCTATATGCTTTCCTTCTTCAGCTATCTGTCCATCCGAAACAACTATTATTCTATCAGCTTCTACTACTGTAGAAAGTCTGTGAGCTATCATGATAACAGTATTATCTTTCGCTAATTCTCTGACTGCTTGCTGGATTCTATGTTCTGTTTCCACATCTATATTACTTGTAGCTTCGTCAAGTATAAATATTTTAGCACCGAACAGAACCGATCTGGCAAGGGCAATAAGTTGTCTTTCACCGGCAGAAATACCTTTCCCACGTTCAACAATTTTCGTGTGTATTCCTTCTGGCAACCTTTGGATAACGTCAAGTGCTCGTACTTTTTCGAGTGCTTTATATACTTCTTCTTCAGGTATTTCTTCATGAAACAACCTTATGTTATCAAGTAGAGTTCCACTGAAAAGCACAACATCCTGAGGGACAGCAGAGACGTGCTTTCTAAGCATCTGCAAGTTATACTCTTCAAGCGGTACGCCATCTATTGTTATCACACCTTTTTGTGGTTTGTACATACCATTTATAAGATTCATTATTGTGGTTTTTCCTGCTCCTGTTTCACCAACTATAGCAACAAGCTCACCCGGATTGAATCGAAGGTTTATGTTTTTTAATATCCATCGCTTATTATCGTACGTAAACCACAAATCTTTGAATTCTATAATACCATAATCTATTTGCATCTTTCCCCCACTTTTTTCCTCTTCTGTCTTCTCATCAAGTAGCGCAAATATCTTTTCGGCGCTTGCAGTTGTGTTTTGAATGATATCATATTTTTCAGATAAATCTTCTATAGGTCTCATGAATGTATCAATATATGACACGAACGCAAAAAGATCACCAAAGTTCAGAACTTTCCTAAGTATGTACTTTGCTCCAAACCAAATGATGAGCGATGTTGCAAGATAATAAAGAAAATTTATTATAGGCCTGAAGATGCCGAACACGTATAGTTGATTCATTCTTGCCTTATAATACTCTCGGTTTATGACGTCAAACTCTTTTCTTTTGAATTCTTCAGCATTAAATAACTTAGTAACCGGCATCCCTGCAAGATTTTCTGCTATGTAGGCATTTATCTTTGCTATTGTATTTCTAACCGCTCTGTATGCCCGTATATCGAAATATCTGAACACAATCATAGCAACAACTATCAATGGAAATACATAAATGATATCAAAAAAAAGTCGAGAACTTATTTGCCACAACATTAATATTACGCCTGTCAACAAAAAGACGTCGTTTACAACACTTGTGATAACTGATGTGAAGAATTCTTGTACGTTCTGCGTATCACTTGTTATTCTTGTTGTTATTTGACCACTTGGATGTTTGTCAAAAAAGGACATGGGCAATCTTAACACATGATCGTAAAGTTCTTTTCTGATATCGTATACAACCTTGCCACCTATATAAGTTGTTACCAATATTGACAAATATTCAAATAAGAATATACCTCCGGATACAAGCAAGAATAGAAATCCCTGCTTTGCAATTCCAGAGAGTTTTTCAGATGCGCTCAAAGTTTCAGATAGTATATACGAATTTATCGCCTTACGAACAATTTGGGGGGGAAGCAATGCCAAATATGTTAACGTAAGTACTATTGCTATAGCCAAGATAAATAAATGAATATAAGGAAGCGAGTACCTTAGCATTCTAAAAAAAACCGATTTGTGTTGTTTTTCAGTCCTCTTTTTTTTGCTTCTTAATAACAATTTTCTTCACCTCGGGCATTTTCAATTTTATTCGAATTCAATCTTTCCTGTTACTTTTGATTTATAGCACCGTTCATCTGCAAGTTTCAATACTTTCAGTATATCTCCTTCTGAAGGATAAATTGAAATACCTGCGGAAAATGTATTACCAGTGGACTGTTCAAAGCACTCGTAAATCCTTTTTATGATTTTTTCTACAACTTCGCGATCGGTAGTGCTCAAAATTATTACTGCTTCATCTCCGCCATATCTAAAAGCAAAGTCAACCTTTCTTATATTCATATTTATACACTTACCAAATTTTTTGAGAAGCTCGTCACCTTTATCATGTCCATAGATATCGTTTACCATTTTGAAATCGTTTAAGTCGATGAAGACCAACGAAAAGTTATCAAGTTGTACATTATGAATGAATTCTTCAAATGCTCTTCGAGTTTTAAGACCGGTTATTATATCTATCTCAGCCTTCTCTTTCATTTTTTCAAAGAATCTTTTATTCTCGATTATCAGTGCCATTTGATGCGCAAGATATCTTAGTACGGTAAGTTGGTAGTCACTTATAGGTTTTAGGTCAAAGTTATTATCCGCAAGCAGCAAGCCAAGTAGCCTTTCACCACTTTTCACAGCTACGATTGCACATTCTTTTACAATATCAAATTCTTGGGCTAAATTCTTTATATCCTCAGTGGTCAACACATGAGGCTCACCATCAAGGTAGTCTTTAATAGTTTCAAATTCAATAAACTTTCCTTCATATGGCAATTCAAGGGCCGATCTAAAATCTTTAGCTACAGTTTCAAGAAAGTCTTGCATGTTAAGTTCTATATCTTCAATCGCTTCCCAGATTCTATGTGCCTCCTCCAAAGTCCTTGGTCCAAGTGCTTTTTGAAATATAAATTTCCCGTCAAAGTAATTAAAGAACAGTGCCCTGTTAAATGAACCAGAATAACCAGCGGTAATACCTGTTAGAAAGGCATACAAAATAGTATTTATATTTGAATCTGTTCTCAATGCGTATTCTATGATCAATTTTGAATTAGTAAAACTTTGTGCAAGTCTTGTCGCATGATAGTGGATGTAAAAAAGTTTCTCTGAAACCTCTTCTCTGAGATTTTTTATCATGTGTAAAATTACCTTATGTGTTTCCTTAATCAATGTATCATAATTTAACTCAATCTTCCCAAATTCTGAGTACAAAACAGCTCTTTGATCAAATTCGTTATCAATTACGTAGATATTTTTTATTTCTGAGCAAACCAATTTCTCGGAAACTCTCCAAAGCTTGTAAAGGTTTTCAGGTACCTTTTCTGGATCGTAGTGTACGTGTAAATCCACGTTGAAAGTTATGTTGTACTTGATTACCTCACTTAGCAAGTAAGACAAATAACTGTCAAGATAAGCAATTCTTATACGTCTTTTAAACTCATCCCAATGAACAACACGGACCATTAATTGCTTCGCTATCCATTCAAGAAATTGTTGATCTCTCTCATCAAATGGTGCAATATAATGGCTGTCGATATCTATCTCACCGTATACACTACCGTCGCGCCTAAATATTGGAACTACTATCTCACTTTTCACATGAGGACTACACGACAAATAGTTTGTCTCCTGAGAGACATCCTGAACAATAAAAGTAAGTTTAGACTCCGCTGCTTGACCGCATATACCTTTTCCGACAGGGATTTTAACATGTTCTGTTGGTTCACCTACAAATGGTCCCAATGCCAACATCCCATCTTTATCCATGATATAAAAACCTGTCCAATTGTAATACGGAACATGCTTGTCAAGTAATTCACAAATTCTCATCAATAAATTCTCACTTGTTGCAGAAGAAATTTCGCTTTTCAGATAGCTAAATATTTCTGCTTTATCATAATAGTTACCTTCTATTTCTCCGTGTCTAAAATGTACAACTGCTTGATAAACAGCATCTGGTAGCGCATTGAATTTTCCCTTTTTCCAAATTGAGAAAGCATCAAAAACAATGATCTTTTCATTCTTACCGTCAACCACTACCCAGTCTTTCTCACCAATGCCAACAATGACGTATATTACGAAATCTTCTCTCGAAAGTTGTAAGTCCTTCGCATTCTTTCTTATCCTTGCTGAAAGTTCCTCTTTTATCTTTTCCTTACATTCTTCATAAGTGTGTGAAAACTCAGTTAACTCATTTCTGTTGAGGTTGACAAGCTTATAGTAAAAATTTTCAAATTTACTTGCATAATTTTCTGTTATAGGCTTGAACGGTAGTTTCCTCCAAAAATCCTCCCAATAACGTTTTTCATAAGTAAGTATTTCAAGAAAATCACCAATATGGTTCTCGATCAAACTCCTCATCTTCTCCACCTCTTTGATACTCCATGATCTTCTCGTATTTCATATCTTCCGTAACTTTAATCACAACAACCTTACTACCATATGTAACCTCAAGTATATCCCCCGGTTTGACTTCGTAACTTGGCTTCAGACTTCTGCCATCCTTTTTCACTAACCCTGCTTTTGAGACTTCTTGAGCTATTGTTCTGCGCTTTATTATTCTATTTTGCTTCAAGAACTTGTCAAGTCTCATTAATAACACCTCTTTCAACTTGGTATGAAAACAATAATGAACAATCGCTCTTTTCGGGTATTAAAGAATCCGCTTAGAGTTGACCATCTACCCAAAATATTATATCATATCTTGCGATTTGTTCGATATGCGAAGTAATATAGATTCTTTCTTAAAATGGTGTTAACCTTTTAGAAAAAATTCTCGGTCCACTGGGACCGAGCCGTTTTTGAAGTTTTGCGTTGTATATTGGAAAGTGATTATAAATTACACATCGAGATCCACCAAGCTTAGTTGTCTTGCGTGACGGACAATGTACTCTCTTCTTTCCTCCGGATCTTTTCCCATGAGTATTTCAAAAAGGCTATCTGCTTCTTCAGCATCTTCTATCTTCACTTTAATTATCTTTCTTGTCTTAGGATTCATTGTTGTTTCCCAAAGTTGTTCTGGATTCATTTCTCCAAGTCCTTTGTATCTTTGCGTTTCATACTTTTTACCATTTAAATTTGCAAGTTTTTCTTTCAGTTCTTCCTCTGAATAAAGATAGACTGGTTTTTCCCCTGGGATAGACAATTTATACAATGGTGGCATAGCTATATAAATTCGCTGGTCTTCTATCAATTGTCTCATGTATCGGTAGAAAAGAGCCAACAACAATGTTCTTATATGTGCACCGTCGACATCTGCATCTGTCATAATAACAATTTTTCCGTATCTTAATTTAGTCGGGTCGAAGTTGTCACTAATTCCCGTACCTATTGCTGTTATTATATCTCTTATTTGTTCATTTTTTAATAATTTTAGTTCATTGCTTTTCTCCACGTTCAATATTTTTCCTCTCAAAGGTAATATTGCTTGGAAGTTCCTATCTCTGGCTTGTTTGGCGCTACCTCCTGCCGAATCACCTTCTACTATGAAAAGTTCTGCTTCTTCAATATTTTTTGTTATACAATCCGCAAGTTTTCCTGGCAACGTGGAAGCTCCAAGTGCGCTTTTTCTTTTCACCGCCTCTCTTGCCCGCTTGGCTGCTTCCCTCGCTTCCCTTGCTTGCTGTGCCTTCTGAACTATTATCTTTAAAACTGACTCGTTAACTTCAAAGTAGTCCGTCAGCTTATCCCTGACTATCTTTGCAACTGCTTCTTGAACTTCTTCGTTGCCAAGTTTAGATTTTGTTTGGCCTTCAAACTGCGGTGTACCCATCATAAGTACATTGATAATAGCAGTCATTCCTTCTCTCAAGTCTTCACCTTTGAAAGGTTCACCTTTTATAAAATTTTTCTTCTTTCCAAGTTCATTAACAACCCTTGTAAATGCGGTTTTGAAACCAGTCACATGGGTACCACCATCAACGGTCTTTATGTTATTCACAAAAGAAATGATCGTTTCTCCATCCTCATCGGTGTACTGAAATGCTATATGTGCCTCTATATCTTGATGAACCCCATCGATTAGAACCACTTCGTGGAGTGTTTTGGATCCCTTGTTAACATGCGTTACAAATTCTTTTAGTCCTCCACCATAATGAAGAGTCTTTCTGATATCGTTTCGCTCATCTATAAATTCTATAGTTATCTTAGGATTAAGAAATGCAAGGTCTCTTAACCTGGTCAGTATTGTATCTGCGTCAAATTCTACTGTAGTGAAGATTAATTTATCTGGCTTGAATTTTACTATTGTTCCGCGTTTATCACTTTCACCAATAACCTCTACTTCTGTAGTCTTTACGCCTCTTGAGTACCTTTGTCTGTATATTTTTCCATCTCTGTGCACTTCCACTTCCATCCATTCAGATAATGCGTTAACAACAGAAGCACCAACACCGTGAAGACCTCCACTTACCTTATAACTATTCTTAGAAAACTTCCCGCCGGCATGCAATGTGGTCATAACAACTTCAAGGGCACTTGTCCCAGTATCTGGATGCATATCAACGGGTATACCTCTACCATTGTCCTCTACTTCAACAGATCCATCAGTCCTTATCGTTACACGTATCATATCACAAAAACCTTGTAACGCTTCATCGATGCTGTTATCCACTATTTCATAAATCAAATGGTGTAATCCATTCTTCCCGGTCGAACCGATGTACATACCAGGTCTTTGTCTAACAGGTTCAAGTCCTTTCAAGACTTGTATATTTTGTGCATTGTATTCACTGAAGGTATTTGTTGCTTGTCCTGTGTTTAACTCGCTGATTTTTTCAAACACAATGTTACACCTCCAAATCCTCGTTGAAATACCAAATTTTTAAGCTTAACATTCACTTTTTCCTTATCAACAAAGGGACAATGGTTGTTTATTTTTCTATTTTCGGGCGAAAGCTTTGTTTTACCTCGATAAAAATGTTTTCAATTTTAATTTGTAATTTTTCGAGTATTCTTTTTTTAATTTGTCGTGTCATTTTCTTTAGTTCGGTGGCCCAAACATAATCATCGCACTCTACATAGAGTGCTCCATCCTGATAGTTCTTAAAGTATACGTGCTTTGATATGTAGTTTCCAAGTATAACTTGAGAATTTTCGTTGAGCAAGGTTATAAAGTAAAGTTTTTGAAAAAATGTGTTTTTAACGCTTAGCTCTTTAATAGCATGCCTTAAATTAAGCATCTTATATATTCCTCAAATTCCTTAGAAAATTGTTTACTTAGCTGAGTTGAGCTAACCTGCCACTGACCTATTTGATTAACCGGGACTATTCCTCTGCTGGTATGTGTTAAGAAAATCTCGTCACAGCTGAATAGCTCGTATGGTTCTACAAATCTTTCCTCAATTGTATAATTTTTTTCTTTCAAAAATTTTATCACGTACATTCTCGTAATGCCATCAAGTATTCCAGATTCAAGCGAGGGTGTGATAATTTTGCGATTTTTGATTAAAAATACATTACTAAATGTACCTTCACAGACTTGTCCTTTGCTACCCATCATTATTACGTCGTAGTTATCACCTTTCGTCAAACGTGCAAGATATATATCAGGTCTTCCTAAGCATTTTAGGTCCGGCGGTATACTCCAAGGGTCTGCCCGTCTAATGTTAGTGAAATCAATTTTGACAAAATCTATGTTCATTTCTTCTGTACTTTCGATAGAAACGTAATTTAACAACTTACCAGCATAAACATAAACAACTCTAATTCTCTCAGATAAGTTTTCATATATCAACTGTTCAAATTCTTGATAGCTTGGAGGTAGTATTTTTAAATAAGACAAAGATTTACAAAGCCTGGTGTAATGCTCGTTAATCGCGAAAGGTTTACCTGAGTATGTTCTTAACGTTTCGTAAACTGCTACCCCTTTGGTTAAGCTCTCGATTATTTCAGTCGTTTGAAACTTGCTTTTGAACAACTTTCGACACCACTCCTTCAGAAGTTACAGAGTAAGTCTTAACTTTTACAAAATCACCTATGATTCCGGCATTTGTCTCATGCGGTACGTAATACTCATCGTAACCATAGTATATTCCATTCATTGTTCCTTCAACAAGTACTGTAACAACACGTCCCACAAGCTTTTTCTTGTATTCATTGGCAATATTCTGTGAGTGTTTTATAAGGATATCAATGCGTTCCTTTTTTATGTTTCCAGGTACCTTTTTCTCCATTTGTGCTGCTTTTGTACCAGGTCTTTCGGAGTATCTAAAAGCGTGTACCTTACTAAATTCAGCTTTTGTGATTATGTCGAGCGTCTTTTGAAATTCTTCATCAGTTTCAGCTGGAAAACCTACCATTATATCTGTCGTTATTGAAAACAATGGATCAACACTCCTTAGCTTTTCAACAATGTTTAGGAAATATTCCGAGGTGTAGTTCCTACCCATCCTTTTAAGTACAGACGTACTTCCACTTTGAAGCGGTATGTGCAAATGGTTACAGATCTTGTCACTTTCTAAGATTACCGATATGAGCAAATCATCTATATCCTCAGGATTTATGGAACTCAATCTTATCCTAAACTCACCGTTTATTTTAGAAACTTGTCTTAACAACTGAGAAAGAGAGGTTCCTGTATCGTAACCGTACTTGCCAAGATTTAATCCAGTTATGACTATTTCTTTATGTTTTTTTGTAACCAACTGCTCAATCTCTTTTATCACTACTTCGGTAGGTTTGCTTCTTATTTTCGTTCCTCTCAGAGTCCTAATAATGCAATAAGTACATCCATTGTTGCAACCGTCCTCTACCTTAACAAATGCCCTTGACCTTTCAGCAACGGAATCCTTTACTATTTCGAAAGAGATATCATCTTCTTTCCAGTATTCATTATTTGAATATATACCATTTTCATGGAGAAACTTTAGAATATTCTTTTTTTCGTGATTTCCAAGTACCAAATCAACTCCGAGCAATTTATATTCTGAAGGATCTCTTTTGATCTGCGTATAACAGCCTACAAGGATTATTTTTGAACTTGGATTTTCTTTTCTAAGATGTCTTATAGTTTGTCTTACCTTTCGTTCAGCCTCACCTGTGACAGCACAACTGTTTACAATATACACTGCTGCATCTTTATCTGCATTTGGTATGACTACGTAATCAGCATTCTCGAGCATCTCAATAATTAATTCGCTTTCGTATTGATTCATCTTACATCCTTGTGTAATTACTGAAATCCTTGTGTTCATTTATTCACCACCATGCTTTTCTGGATCGCATTTTTCAACACAGATAAACGAGTAACAACTCCAAGTAAAATATTATTGTCATCAACTACAGGTATCATTTTGTAATTTTTTCTCATGAATGCATCTGCAACATATAGCAACGTATCGTAAGGCTTTACGGTAAAAACGGGTTTAGTAACATATTTACCTATCGGGTCTTTCGATATTTTCTTCAAGTTACTTAAAACAAGGTTAGTATCTGGCAAAAAAGCAGCTGTTTGAAGTAGATTAAAATAGCTCGGCAAACACGCGCGTATAATGTCATCTTCACTGATAAATCCAACAACCTTAAGATCAGTGTCGACCACCGGTATTCCTGAAGTTCCTGTTTTGTCAAGCAAATCTATCACTTGCTCAACTGTCTCATTTTCGAATACGAACGTCAAATCGTAAGTCATCACATCTTTGACTTTGATTGATTCCATACTATTCCACCCTCTCGCTTGAAATCAGTTCAAGATATTCTTCTATCTGTTGTCTTGAAGGTGGTTCTTTGCCGATGTAGGAAGTTTTTGCAACAGCTGCAGCGTACCCGTATCTAGCCATATCAAGGCAACATTTACCATCTAATTGAGCCAAAACCATTGCAGCCACAAATGTATCACCCGTACCAAGCAAATAAGAGTGATCTATATCAACCTTTGGAGAGAACTTCCAAACACCATCTACAGTTCCAACAAAGTCAAAAATCGTTTTGTAGGAAACTATAACAAGCTTCGCGCCACTTTTAACAAATTCCTTTGTGGCTTTTATGTATTCATCTTCTGTGTGCAATATGTTTCCAAGTATTTTTTCACTTCGTCTCATGTCATATTTTAAAACATCCGGAAACGCTAACTTGATGGAGTCTATTATTATTTCGTCACGTGCCTCCCAAAAAACTTTCTTGTTGTATTTTTTGGCTATCTTTGTAAGTTCACCGTAAATACTATTTGAAACACCACGTGGTACACTACCAGAAATTACAACAACACTAACTTGTTGAAGCAGCACCTCGTACCTTTTTAAAAAGGCTTCCATAGAATAGTTATCAACATAAGGACCTTCTGAATTTATCTCCGTTAGCGTGTGATTCACAGTATCCGCAATTGCTATGTTTTCCCTTGTTTCATCGTTGATATGTACAAAACTTGTTGAAATGAGTGAGTCAATCTTTCTGAGTTCGGATATTAAAACATTCCCAACATACCCTCCAACAAAGCCAGTAACAATTGAAGGAATACCGTACTTAGATAGAATAACAGCCACGTTTACTCCCTTCCCACCAGGAGTCATTTTGTTTTTTTCATTTGAGACAATGTTGAGTTTATCAATACTAAAATTTTCTATGATAAACTCCCTGTCAAGAGCCGGATTTAAACAGACAGCAAGCACTTTTCTCATTGTTTTACCCCCACTATATACTCGTCTGGATCTCCGTTGTACACAATTTTACCATTCTTCATGATTATCAATATATTACCAAGTCCAAGGAATCTTTTCAAAGTTCTTGTGGCTAATATTATTATTTTTTCCTTTGAAAGATCTTTAAGTAACTTAGTCACAAACTCGACGTGTTCGTCATCCAAGTGATCTATTAAACAATCAAATACCAAAACCGATGATCTTCTCACAGAAGAAATAAACAATAAAAGTCCTATCTTTTCAAGTACGTAAAGAGAAGAAAGCGGAGTTCTTTCAAACTTGTACAAAGCTTTTAAAACTCCGAAGTTGTCAAGTTGTTCAGCAAACTTCTCAACACTGAAGTCAAACTCACGACCAAACACTAAGTACACAAGTTCTTTCAAGTTTAAGTGGTCAAGCGATTCAAGAAAATTCGTGTCAAGATAATTTACAATTTCTCTAAGTTCTTTTTCTTTATACTCACTGATATCTTTTCCTTCCAATAGAATCTTACCTGTGTATTCAACAGAAGGATACACTTCTGGATTCAAATTTGCTAAACTCCTTAAAAATGCAGATTTTCCCGACCCTCTTGGTCCATACAAGATAGCTATATCACCTGTTTTAAGCGACAAATTGATATTTTCAAACAGTACACTTTCTCCAACTTTTGCTGTAAAATTTTCACATACTACTTGTGTTACCTTGCTCTCTACCTTTTTTCTCTTCATCCTTTTTCACCGTATCCTTAAGCCTTTTTTCAAGCATTTCTTGGGCTTTTTTATCACCCAAGTTAGCTAACTTTATAAGCTCGTATTGGGATATTATCTTTTCCTTATTCAATTTCATCAACTTTCGCATTTTATCATCTCCTTGGTCTGTTTTTATTTTTATTTTTCACTGTTATTATACCATTTTTCAGTTAACACGTCTTGTACTGTTTTTTAATTTTCTGGTGCTTAGGTTAATTTTTCAATAAATACAAAAGTTAAAATTAAAAAGCGGGGGGAAAATTCCCCCTGCTTGCAATGAATGGTAAGTAAATTGATTGATCAATTTAATATCTTGTTCTGTCATCAATAAACTCTTTTATGCGTTTTAAACCCTTGCCAATATTTTCGATGTTGGTGGCAAAACTGAGTCTTACAAACCCTGGCATCTCGAAAGCGCTACCAGGAACAGTTGCAACGAGCTTTTCGGAAAGTAACTCTTTACAGAATTTTTCGTCATTTTCCTCCACTTTAAAGAAAAGATAGAACGCACCTTTTGGTTCAATAAACGTTAGTCCATATTCCTTTGCCTTTTGAATAACAAATTCCCGACGTTTTTTGAACTCTTCGATCATCTCACTGTTATCAGTTTCACATGCAGCAATCGCGGCATATTGGGCTATAGTGTTAATGTTTGAACTTATGTGCCCTTGAATTTTGGAGATTCGTTTTTTTATATCTTTATTTTTTGTGGCTGTGTAACCAACACGCCAACCTGTCATGGCATGAGACTTGCTAAAGGCGTTCACATATATGAGTAGTTCATCATCCACAAGTCCATACAGTGATATATGATCGCCATCGTAGACAAGTTCATCGTAAACTTCATCCGTGATAACGTAAATCTTTCTTTCATTTGCTATTTTCGCTATATTCGATAATGTTTCCCGATCGTATATACCTCCGGATGGATTGTTTGGTGAATTAACTACTATCACTTTTGTACGTTGTGATATACGCGACCGTAGGTTCTCAATTGATGGCATGAATTGGTTCTCAAAGTGTGTTCTAACAACAACTGGTTTACCTCTTGCCATGAGTATCTGTGGGATGTAGCTCACCCAAAGTGGTGAAAAAAGAATCACTTCATCCCCTTCTTCAAGCAGAGAAGCAAAAGCGTTGAAAAGTGCTTGTTTTCCTCCATTACTGACGACGATTTCATCAGGAGTGTAATCAATACTCTTTTTTCTTTTCAAATAACTTGAGATTGCTTCTCTAAGTGGAAGTATACCATTGCTATCCGTATATTTTGTGTAGCCTTTTTCAAGCGCCTCTATTGCTTTTTCTACAATAGCTCTTGGGGTGGGAAAATCTGGTTCACCAGCTGTAAGATTCACAACATCTTTTCCTTCGGAAATAAGCCTTTTTGCAAGCGAATCTATTTCTAAGGTTTTTGATGGTGCAATTAACTCTGCTGGATGCAAAATCATCACCTCTTTTTGTGTTTTTACTAAGTCTTGGTTAAAAAATACAAATTATAAACAATCAGAGAAGATTTATTTACTTCCAACTGTAAGCTGATTCACTCACATCTAGCATTTACATCTAAAAATTGGAAATTTTGTTGCAGTTACATCATCAAGTCTTCTGACTGGTGTAGTGTACGGTGCACCTTTGACTAACTCGGGTTTTTCGATGGCTTCTTTGTATATTTTTTCCATTACTTCAATAAATAAATCAAGCGTTTGCTTACTTTCGGTTTCTGTTGGCTCTATCATCATAGCTTCGTGTACAATTAATGGGAAGTAAACCGTTGGTGCATGCAAACCATAGTCCAACAACCTCTTAGCAATATCCAAAGTCCTAACACCAGTTTTTTTAGAAAACTCTTCGTTGTCCACAACAAATTCATGCATACATGTTCCATCGTAAGCAATCTTAAACAACTTTGATAATTTTACTCTGAGATAGTTTGCATTAAGAACAGCCATATCACTAACGTGTTTAAGTCCTTTGTTTCCCATGGTAAGAATATATGTGTAAGCCTTTACCATAACAATGAAATTACCGTAAAAACTTCTTACCATACCTATACTCTTGGGTAAATTGTAATCCAAATCATACTTATCACCGAGGTTTCTTATAACTGGAACCGGAAGGTAAGGTACCAAATGTGCTTTAACACCTATTGGCCCACTTCCAGGTCCTCCCATTCCATGAGGTGTACTGAATGTTTTGTGTAAGTTAAGGTGTACGATGTCAAATCCCATATCTCCGGGTCTAGTTCTACCCATTATAGCGTTTAAGTTTGCACCATCGTAATATAACAATGCTCCAACTTCGTGTGCTAATCTGGATATTGTAAGTATATCCTTTTCAAAAAGTCCAAGTGTATTTGGGTTTGTTAGCATTATTACTGCAACACTATCATCAAGATGTGCTTTTAATTCTTCTAAGTTGATACAACCATCGGGACCAGACTTTAATTCTATAACTTCATATCCTGCCATGGCAGCGGAGGCGGGATTTGTTCCATGGGCACTGTCTGGTACGAGCACCTTTTTTCTTTTTGAAAGCTCGCCTTTATCTTCAAAGTAAGCTCTTGCAATTAACAAACCAGTTAATTCACCGTGCGCCCCGGCAGCTGGTTGTAATGTCATGTCATCAGTACCTGTAATCTCACACAATAATTCTTTCAGATGTCCCATAAGGTTTATTGCGCCTTGTATTGTTTCCCTTGGTTGCATGGGATGTAGACCTGTGAACAATGATGCCATATCCTCATTTATCTTCGGATTGTATTTCATCGTACATGAACCAAGAGGATAGAATCCTCTATCAACTGAGTAATTTTTCATAGCAAGTTCCGTGTAATGTCTAACTACATCTACCTCTGAAACTTCTGGAAGTTTTGGTTCTTCTTTTCTAATTAGATACTCCGGCAAATTGCATGGCATTTCAGGTAATTCATAAGCAGGAAGTTCGTAACCTTTTCTACCACGAGTAGATCTTTCAAATATAGTCATTTCAACATCACCTCAACTAATCTTTCAATCGAGGTCCTTGTGTTTACTTCCGTTGTACAAACAAGAGCACTTGGACCAAGTTCTTTGTAAACCCTATCTATCGGGATTGGACCAAGTATACCTTCTTTTACCATATCATGCCATTTTGTTCTGTATTTATCGTCAACTCTTATTACAAATTCATTGAAAAATTCCCCATCAAATATCCTTGTAAAACCATTTTCCTCAAGTTTTTTCGAAAGATAATGAGCATTGTTGTAAGAACGCCAAGCCACTTCTCTTAATCCATTTGGGCCCATTGTAGAAATGTAAATTGCGTTAATAAGAGCAACATAAGCTTGGTTTGAGCAGATATTGGATGTTGCTTTTTCTCTTCTTATGTGCTGTTCTCTTGTTTGGAGTATCATTACATAACCCCTTTTTCCATCTATATCCTTTGTCTCACCGATAAGTCTACCTGGCATCTTACGAACATGCTTTTCAAGTGTGGTAAAGAATCCTATGCCAGGTCCCCCCAAATTTGGTGTTACACCAAGTGATTGACCTTCGCCAACCACTATGTCCGCACCGAATTTTCCTGGTGCTTCGAGCAGTGCCAGTGAAACAGGTTCTGCAACTACTATGAAAAGAACGTTCGATGGAATTAACTCACGTAAAGTTTTAAGATCTTCTACAACACCAAAGAAATTCGTATAAGCAGTTGCTACAGCTGCTGTTTCACCATCAATAAGTTCTTTTAACTTTTCCAAGTCGATTCTACCAAATTTGTCGTAGCCAACCTCCAAAATTTCTATTCCATGTGGTTTCGTATATGTTTTTGCAACAGTTTTGTATTCTGGGTTTATTGTCCTTGCTACTATCATTTTAGTTTTACCAGTTATTCTTGTTGCCATAAGCAAGCTTTCAGCAAATGCACTTGCACCGTCGTACATAGATGAGTTGGCTACTTCCATTCCAGTGAGTTCGCACATCATGGTTTGGTACTCAAACAACATCTGAAGTGTGCCTTGCGAAACTTCAGCCTGATAAGGGGTATAAGCGGTAACAAAATTAGGGTTTGAAGCCATATGCTTAACCACTGTAGGAATGTAGTGAATGTATATTCCAGCACCAAGAAAAACGTTCTCAGGTTCGAAATACACGTTTTGCTTCACTAATGTTTCTATATGTTTCCTTACACTGAATTCATCTTTCCCTTCAGGTATATTGTAACCGTCTATGGTCTTCGGAACATTGGTAAAGAGCTCGTCTACGCTACTAATTCCTATTTCTTGAAGCATTTGTCTAATTTCTTCTTCTGTGTGAGGAACATATCTGTGCACGTTTTTCACCCCTTTTTATTTTTTCATTTTTTTGACCTTACGCTACCTCTGTAGAATGGAATTTTTGTCACTGTTGCTTCAGCATACTTGTCCCTAATTAGTACCTCTAGTTTATCTTCTATCTTTATATTTGCATCAACCATTACGAATGCAATTGGTTTTTCGAGAGTTGGCGAGAATGTACCACTTGTAACATAACCTACCTTTTGTCCATCTTTGTAAACTTCCATATTGTGTCTTGGTACCAGCTTACCATTGAGTACAATGCCTCTTAACCTTCTTTTCAACCCCTCTTCCTTTTGCCTAATCAAGGCATCCTTACCGAAAAACTCACCTTTCTCAAATTTTACAGCCCAAGGTATTGAAGCTTCCAAAGGTGTTATCGTTTCATCCATATCATTTCCATACAAAAGCAATCCAGCTTCAAGCCTAAGTATATCTCTTGCACCTAATCCAGCAGGTTTAATACCTATTTCCAGTAGCTTTCTCCAGACAGTGGCGGTCTGATTCGATGGTAGGTACAATTCAAACCCATCCTCGCCAGTATAGCCTGTCCTTGAGATTATTCCATTAACTCCAAAAATCCTACCTTCTTTAAACGAATAGTATCTTATTTGGTCAAGATCTAAGTCTGTATGTGGTTGCAATATCTCTTGGGTTTTTGGACCTTGGATTGCAATAAGTCCTATTTCATCTGATACATTCGTCAACTTTACGTTAAATTTTTCAGCCAATCTCAACAAATGATTGAAATCTTTTTCTATATTTGCCGCGTTTACAACAAACATAACCTTCTCTTGAGAGATCTTATAAACTAACAAATCATCAACAAACCCACCATTTTCGTTACACATAGCAGTATAAATTACGTCACCAAAGTCTATAGATCCAAAGTCATTTGTAACAACGTAATTTGCAAACGCTAAGGCGTCTGATCCTTCGCACATGAACTCTCCCATATGCGAAACATCGAACATTCCTACATTTTTTCTCACATTTTGTACTTCTGCAACTATACCTTCGTATTGCAACGGCATGTAAAATCCGGCAAATTCAACCATCTTTGCACCAAGTCTCAAGTGATCTTCGTAAAGAGGTGTATACTTCACATTCTTTCCCTCCCAATTTATGATTTCAATTGCTTCGCTGTATTTTTCTTCGGGTACAAGGACTTCACACTGCACACTACTTCCAAATATCGAATGAACAAAAACATCCGTTCTTTGGATAATTACCGGAATGTTATTTGATATTAACAATCTTTCAATAATAGCTGCCTCAATTTCACCAACTGTGCTTCTCAAAATTTTCCACACAGATACTAACTCCCATCTTTGAAATTCTAAAATTTATAAGCTCACGCGCTGCTACAATCATTTTACCACCTTTCTGATTTTGCCCCAATTTTAATTTATTCCTCCCAATAACGTTTACCGACAATCTTTAGGTGTGACGCATCTTTTTTATATCTTCCTATCTTTGCACATGGTTTTCCATTCACTTCTACTATGTCAGCAGTTATATCAATCTTTTTCTTGAGCAGTTTTGAGCCAACCCCGTATACATCGGCTGGTACACCAAGTGCTTCAAAAAGCCTTATTTTTTCTTCGTCAAAACCACCAGAAACAACAATTTTAAGCCCATTAAGTCCCACTTTATCAAATTCTTGACGTGCCTTCCAAACAAGCTCAGGACACACACCAAAAGATTGCGGACCTACCGGTGTGACAGATTTATCTCTTAAGTTACCAGAAGTATCGAATCTAACACCCCATATTTTATTCTTGCCAGTACCAATGATAGGTGATGGATCTGTTTGTCCCAACACAAATTGTTTTCCTGTTAAGTACTCATAGTGTTTTTTAACTACTCTAAAGGTTGTACCAATCACATCGTTGTCCCAATCAACAAGGACTATCCTATTAACATTTTCTGGCATATATTTATCAAATGCTATAGCTGCATCTTCGGTACTTCCATCATATGCAGCGATTAATGCGTGTGGAATTGTACCCATGGATTCAACACCCCAATAATCTGCGTTAGCATCTGTCGAGACACCGAAGGCTCCAGCTTTTAACGCAGCGTATCCATCTGTTGCTTGTACCCAATAATGATCAAAACGTGCACTGAAGAACAGAATTGGTTTGCCGTTTGCAGCTTCAACCACCTTCTTCACCGCGGTTGCCGTGCTTGTTGCACGAGCTATAACACCAAGTAAAACGGTTTCGAGATAACCAAAATATACTGGATCCCCTTCAATCGTCATTAGAGGTTCTCCTTCTGGAATGTATTCACCGTCATAAACAGCTTTAACCTCTATTTCCTCCCATTTATCAATCCACAATTCATTTAATTTCAATCGTAAATCCCATTTTTTTCTTGTAAGATCTACGATCTCTTCTACATTACCATCCACTGCAAGACTTTGCATGACTTTATCAAGGTGCAAGATGTCATTATACAATTCTCTGGCTTTCATCTCATCTTTGTAAAACCCCGTACAATATCTCAATATTGCTAATGCTTCATCTACTCCGCAAACAACAGCGTTGTCCCTTGGAAAAAATTGATAATAAACTCTCGGATGTCTGTTATCCTTTTTCAATACCTCAACATACCTTGTGAAGTATTTATCCGAATAATATCCCATACGTATTCTATCGATAGGCACTTTGAAAACTTTTGGATGAAGCCTTTTACTCACCCTTTATCACCTCCAATTACATTTTTTACCTTATACTCAAAACACACACCACAAAAACCACAAACATTTCTGCAATCGCTTGTTTGAATACCTTTAAAAAATTTTTGATATTCTTTCCAAAGAAACTCCTTACTAACTCCGCTGTCAAGATGATCCCAAGGAAAATCCTCTAATCCGTACGGACCAACATATTGGGTGTAATCTACATCTTCAAGCAATTTTATCCACTTATCGAACGAAAAATACTCTCCCCATTCATCATAGTAACCTATCTTGTATGCTTTTTCAATAACAGAAAAAAGCTTTCTATCTCCGCGAGAAAGAATTCCTTCAACAAAACTTTTCTTACCATCATTAATATCTATCTTTCCGTATTTTCTATACTGCCCAAGGATTCTCTTCACATCATCCATGTATTCTGGCGGACGAAGTTCGGCAAATTGAAAAGCCGTATGAGGCTTAGGAATAAGTAGATTTACCGAAGCGGTTATCTCTGAAAAACCTACCCTTTTAACTTCTTTCAACACCTCACCTATGGCTCTTATATCTTCCTCTGTTTCATTCGGAAATCCAACCATGAAATAGAGTTTTACTCTCCTCCAACCTGCTTGCTTTGCCTGCTTTACCGTGTTTATTATATCCTCAAGTGTTATTTGTTTGTTTATTGCATCGCGCATCCTTTGACTTCCCGCTTCTGGTGCAAAGGTAAGTCCTGTTTTTCGTACTTCTGATATTTTCTCGGCAATCTTGATATTAAATGCATCCATTCTTGTCGATGGAATGGATATAGATACTTTCTTATCTTTTAACCCTTTAATTAGCTCTTCGACTATTTCATTTATCTGTGAGTGGTCAAGAGAAGATAAAGAAAGCAAAGAAATTTCACCATACCCTGTGTTTGCGATAAGCTTTTTAGCACTTTCAACAATTTCACTAACATCTCTTTCACGAACAGGTCTGTAAACATAACCAGCATGGCAAAATCTGCATCCTCTTGTACACCCTCTGCTTATTTCTATTACTCCCCTGTCATGTACACTCTCAACATGTGGTAGTATTTTTCGTGTCAACGGATTCACACTACTTAAGTCCTTTAGAATGTTTCTCTTAATCCTTTGTGGTGCAAAATCATACTTTGGTAATATCTTCTTTCCTTTTTGTTCATAAAAAGCAGGTACGTAAATTCCATCCAACTTGATAAGCTCTTTTAACCGTTCTTCTCTATGCATCCCTTTTGTATAATTTATAATTCTTAGCATTCCCTCCAAGTTCACTTCACCGTCACCGAGATAAACAGCATCGAATGCTTCCGCAATAGGTTCGCAATTGTACACCACAGGTCCACCGGCAATTACAAGTGGATGACGATCATCTCTGTCAGATGCTTTCAAGGGTATTTTGGAAAGTTCAAGTAACTTCAAGACATTCGTGTAAGAAAGCTCATATTCAAGAGAAATACCTATAGCATCAAGCTCATAAACAGGTGTTCTCGTCTCAAGCGTGAACAATGGTATGTTATTTTTTTCCATCAGATCTATCATATCGACCCATGGAAGAAATACCCTCTCTGCATAAACAAAATCTAAGCTATTTGCTAGCCAATATAGTAT
>JANZZV010000008.1 GCA_026419195.1 Fervidobacterium sp. | reverse complement strand
CCAATCAAAATTGCTTCAAATATTAAGAAAGAAGATATCGAAAGGTTGTCGAAGATACTAGGGTTAAATATAACCTTAGAACAAATCTCTGAGGTTTTGTACATAAGAGGTGATAAAACAGAGGTAGAAAAGATAAACGAAGAAATTGCAAAATTACAAATAGCACCTGAGAGAACATATGCATACATTGAGTACAACCCGGAATTAGACCAAGTGATAAAGAAATTGTATAACGTTGAGACATATAGAACTAAGCAAGGATTTGTAGTTTACGGGACTCAAGAGGAGATAAAGAAAGTTAGAAGTTTTGTGGAAGGGATGAAACCAGAACAGACGTATGTATTTTTGAATTATCCACAAGAAATTGATGAAATAGTAAGGGAATTATATAACGTTAGAACATACAAGACACAACAAGGGTATTTCGTAATAGGAACAAAAGAAGTGATAAAGAATGTTACGGAGTTTATTAATGGCATAGTAGGTGATGGATCAGGAACGGTAGCAACAGTCAACACAGTGTTGGAAGCAAGGGATATAGAAACGATAATATCAATATTTGATACAAAGGTGAGATATTTTAAAATAGGTCAAAAGGTCTATCTTGTCGGCCCTCAAAAAAGTGTTGAAAGAATAGAAAAGGAAATAAAGGCATTTAAGCCGGAAAGCGAATACAACCTCATTGACAATAAGTTATTAATAGAGGTAAAAGATAAAAGTATAAAACAACTTTTACTGGAAGTTGCTAAGTTGTTGTCCGAAGAAATAATAATCATTGATGAAATAAAGTCTCAGTGTTCGATGAGAATAATAGTTTCTAATTTAAACCAGCTTTTGGAAAGCTTAAAAGCTTACAACATAGTTTACGAAAAAAAGGGAAGTGTATATTACATCTCTGAATCAGTACCGTCAAGAGGTATTAGTGAACCTGCAAAAAGTGAAGAGAAAGAGGAAATAACTGTAAAAGATGGATTGATAACGATTAATGTATCAAACAAGAATGTGGGCGATATAATATCACAGGTTATGTTAAAACTAAAGAAATCTTACAACCTAGACAAGATAGAAGTAACTCTCAACTCTGTTTACCTTAAAGATATCGATTATGAAACATTTAAACAGGTTTTCTCCAAGTGGGTTGAATTTTATGAAGTAGGTGGGATCACATATATTTCACCAAAAAATGCGAAGACTGCAGAAGCAAAAAAGGTGTTTGTAAAGGATGGATTAATAAGCATTAATATAAGCAATGAAAACCTATCTGAGGTAATTAAAACAGTTTTTCAGGAACTTGGGTATCATGTTGTTTTTTCGAAACAATTTGAAAAGAATGCAACAATGTCTGTTTCCAATATTGACTTTGAAACTTTCAACTCTATAATGTTCAACTATGGAATTTCTATAAAGAAGTTGGGAAATGTATACATTGTTGATACAACACCTGAAGCAACTAAAGTTAGAACAACTTACACATTCAATGTTCCGAGAAATGCAGACAAAGTAGAAGAACTCATCAAATTTTACGGTGGAAAAGCGATGGTGAGTCCTGCGGCAGGACTTATTGTTGCTTACGATTTGGATCCGAAAAATGTGGATGATATAAATAGACTGATAAGCGAGTTCACAACTGCAAAGATAGTTTCTATAGAAGCAAAAATTTTAGATGAGTCACAATCATCAGGTTTGTCTACAGAACTTGTTACTTTACTTAAATCAGGAAATTACTTAACATTTGGTTCAGAAGGGTTAAAGCTGAATATAAACATAATTGATATACTCGACGGAACTATATTGGATAAAATCCTTAACGAAGCACAAATTTCGTTCCAAACCAAGAGTGCAGAAGGACTTGCTCCAAAAGGTAACTCGGGATCAGGTAAACTTCTTGCTAATCCTAATATAATGACGAAAAGTGGTGAGGAAGCAAGAATTTTCATAGGTGATAACGTACCTGTTAAAATAGCTTCTGGTTCTGGTGAACAAAGAAGTGTAGAAATCAGAAATTTAGAAGGTGGTATTGAACTTAAGATAACTCCATATGTAAACTCAGACAATACTATTGATTTAGAGCTTACGACTTCTGTAAATAATTTTGACTATTCTGTAGTAATCGATGGATTGCCAAAGCTAAATAAACGGGAAGCTAAGACAAAGATCACTATTAAGAATGGACAGACAATTGTAATCGGTGGTCTTGCAAGAGAAGAAAAAAGTAAATCAGAATGGAAGATACCGATACTTGGTGATTTGCCCATCATAGGAATGTTGTTTAGGGGAATGAAAGAAACAGTAGAGCAAAGGAACATAACGATATTTTTAACAGCTAAGGTGATTGAATTAAAATAATCAAAAGTATGGGGTGAACTTATGGATAGAAAACCTGTAGTCGCTGGGAAATTTTATCCGGGAACTCCTGTACAACTTGAAAAAACATGTGAAGCGTTTATAAATGAAAAGGCGGCGAGCAAGTATTTTGAACATCCAGTTGGATTAATACTACCGCACGCCGGGTATGTTTACAGTGGTAAAACTGCGGGACTTGGTATCAAGAAGGCGATTTATTTTGGTAAGCCAAAAAATATAATAATACTTGGACCAAATCACACAGGGTATGGAGAATCAATAGCTGTATGGAAGGAAGGTACATGGCAGACACCTCTGGGAAGTTTACAAGTAAATAGTGAAATGACTAATAAACTCATTGATAACTATTTACTATTCGAAGATGAAATGGCACATATTTATGAACATTCCATAGAAGTACAACTTCCTCTATTACAATATGCATTCGGTGATTTTAAGATAGTACCAATATGTATGAAAGATCAACGTCTTTCAACAGTTTTGAAAATAGCTGAAAGAATAAAAGAATTGCTAAAAGAATATCCTGAAACGCTTGTAGTCGCTTCTTCAGATTTCAATCATTACGATCCTCATGAGATCACAATTAAAAAGGACGAGCAAGCTATAGAGAAAATTTTAAATGCAGACCTTGAAGGATTATATGATAATATAAAGATATACAATATAACTATGTGTGGACCAGGTCCTGTTGCTGTTGTGAGGAGCATTTTTGATAACATAAATCTCATCTATCACACAACGAGTGCAGAATTTTCTCAGGATTACTCTTACACAGTTGGTTATGTTTCGTTCATCCTATACTAAATCAGTGAATAATAAAAAATCTCCAGCCAATAAGCTGGAGATTTTTTATTTATCCTTTTTAATTTTCTCCTCAACCTTTTTAGCGGCAAGCTCAGCAGCTACTTTTGCTTTTTCTGCGGCCTTATTTAATGAGCGCACAAGAATAAATACAAGGAAAGCAACTATCAAAAAATCAATACCTGCAGATACAACTTTACCCCAGTATATTCCATGCCAATTTATTTCTTCAATCCTCCCAAGACGCATGCGGGTTAACACAGGCTGAAATATAGCTGGCATAAGAAAATCATTAACAAACGAAGTCACAAACTGGTTGAGTTTGCCACCTATAATTATCGCAACAGCCAATCCTATTACATTGTACTGCTTCAGGAAATCAGAGAATTCTTTGATCAACTTTTTCATCTTTCCACCCCCTATTATTACTTATTTTGTAAAGCCAGCTCAAGTGTTTTCCAAGGTAATAAAAAACACTTAACCCTCATTGGATAATTTTTGACATCGTAAAAACTGACGATTGGTCCGAGCAAAGATTCGTCAAATTCCTTTCCAAGAACCATGTTTTCAGCGTTTTTTATAAGTTCTACAGCCTGTGATACAGTCTTTCCTATAATTTGTTCGATCATAACATTTGTTGATGCTTGGCTCACTGCACATCCATGTCCTTCAAATTTCACGTCAACTATTCTGTCATCTTCAAATAGAAAATACAAAGTTACTTCGTCACCACATGATAAGTTCTTTCCTTCTTCTACTTTGTGAGCGTTCTCTATTTTGCCATGAAACTTCCTCAACTTTGCATAATCCATTATAAATTCCGAGTATATCACAAAGTATCCACCTCCGAAAATTATCCAAAAAATTTTTTTATGTACTTCAACCCTTCGATGAGTGCATCTATGTCGTCTCTTGAGTTGTAAAAATACACACTTGCTCGTACCGTTGAACCTGGAAAGTCAATTTTTGAACCTCTCTTAAGTATACTCATTAAAGGTTGAGCACAATGATGACCACTACGCGTTGCTATTCCAAAATTTTCGTCAAGTATGTGTGAGACATCATGCGGATGTACACCATCGATGTTAAATGAAACAAGGGATAGATGAGATTCATCAGATGGTCCGTAAACTTCAACAAAATCCAACTTTAATAATGATTCGAGCAAATATTTAGATAGGTAACTTACTTGTTCTTTGATCTTTTCAAAACCTATGTGATCAAGGTAATCAATTGCATAGCCAAGTCCTACAGCTCCGGCAATGTGTGGCGTTCCTGCCTCGAATCTGTAAGGCAAGATATTGAAGGTTACATCTTCAAATGTAACCTTATCTATCATTTCTCCACCGTACAAAAATGGTTCAAGTTTCTCAAGTAAATGCTTTTTTCCATAAATTACCCCTATGCCAGTTGGTGCAATCATTTTATGACCCGAAAAGACAAGAAAATCGATATCTAACTTTTTCACATCTATTTTTTCATGTGGTATCAATTGTGCACCATCGATGACCAATATTGAATCTTTAAATACTTCTCGGATATAATCAACAGGTATTATTTGGCCGGTAACGTTAGATTGACCTGTGACTGATACAACTTTTGGTTTATACTTTTTTGCACTAAGTATGCTTTCATTAGTAATTATTCCTTTGTTATCTGCTTGAATATACTCGATTTTGTAACCATAAAATTTTGACAACCTTACCCAAGGAACAAGATTTGCGTGATGTTCTACTTGTGACAATAAAACAATATCACCTGCATTTAAGATTCCACTTTTAACAAGTGAATTAACTAAAAAATTTATCCCCATCGTTGTTCCACTTGTAAACACTATTTCTTCGATGGAAGCGTTCAAAAAATTGGAAATTTTTTTTCGTGCGTTTTCGTACTCAACTGTAGCCTCGCTTGCAAGCGTATGCACAGCTCGATGTATATTAGAATAGTGATTCAAATAAAATTCTGTCATTTTATCGATGACAGGTTTACATTTAAGTGTACTTGCTGCATTATCAAGATAAACCAATCTTTTACCGTTTATTTGTCTACCAAGTGCTGGAAAGTCGTTTCTTATGTTACAAAACTCTTCATCCGACCACACTGTTGAGTGCACGCTCAACAACCCCTTCTAAGCCGTATTTTGTTAACTCTTGTTTGAATGATTCGAATACACCACGAACAATCATCTTCCGTGCATCACTTTCAGGTATACCTCTGGTCATTAAATAAAATAACATTGATTCATCTATAGGCGAACTGCTTGCAGCGTGTGAAGCAACAACGTCATTTTCATCAACCATTAGGCTTGGTATCGCTTCGACCTTTGCTTTTTGTGAAATTAAAATAGAATGATTACTTTGGTGCGCTTCTACCTCTTTTGAACCACTCAGTATATCCATAATCCCCCGGAACACGACCTTTGACTCGTCACCCAGTACGCCTTTTGAATCTACAACACCATAAGTTTTTGGTGCATAGAACCTCATCAGATAAAGTATGTCTATAATATTTTTCTTGTTAGCCAGATAATAAGGTCTAACTTCTGCGTAAGCTTCCTCTCCACTTAACATTATACCAAAATATCCACTGTTAATTTTACCACCAAAATAGAAATCTTTAACATAAGCTTTTGAATTTTTTTCTGCATTTATGAAGACATTTGAATTTAAAAACTCTCCGTTTGCGATGTAAAGGTTATAAAGATTAAGACACGCACCTTGTTGAATATTTATTCTCAAATTTCCGATAAAAGATGATTTTTCGATTATTCTTATCAAAGTTAAAGTACCAGACTTGATATCTACAAGCATGTTATCGTATTGATCAAATTGATTAACTATCATTGTTTTATCTTCTTGTACAGTAAAATAACCTCCACTTGAAGAAAATACATCTGCAAGGAGAACAAATTTTCTATCAGAACCCTCAAAATCAAGTTTTTCAAGTAATTCAAGAGCACTTTCGTCTATATTTTCCAATCCTTTGTAGTTTTTTAGTTCATTAATCTTAAATTCCTTTAGACCTGCACGTTTCCACAAAGGAAATTTGTAAGTCAAATACTCTGATAGTCTTTTTATACGCCATTCATCAAGCAGATTATTTCCACTTGGTTTAAAATCGTCTACTGTGTAATCGATTGAATCTATAGTCTTTCTTTGAGGGATTATTGCACGCATGTTTTGATGCTGTAAACGTAAGGTTCTTTCCATGTTCTTTCCTCCTACTAAAGATTAAATTTATTATCAGCCGATGGATGATTCAATTTCCATTTCAACAAGTCTGTTTAGTTCTATAGCATACTCGAAAGGTAGTTGCTGGACAACTGGTTGTATAAAACCTTTAACAATCAACCCTTTGGCTTCAAGTTCATTTAAACCTCTAGTCATTAAGTAAAAAATTTGCTCGTCTTTTATTCTGCCGATTTTTGCTTCGTGTCCAACATCAGAGTCTGTATTGTATACTTCTATAATAGGCACGGTATCACTTTTTGATTTGTTATCTATCATTAAACCTGTACAACTTACCGTTGCTTTTGAACCGCGTGCATTTTCCATTATCTTGAGAAGTCCTCTGTAAAAGGACCAACCTCCACCTATACTTATACTTCTTGAGTCGACTGTAGAGCGGGTGTTTCTACCTATGTGAATTACTTTTGAACCAGTATCAATATGTTGGCCAGGTCCAGCAAATGATATTGAGACATTTTCAGAAACAGAATTATCCCCTTTCAGTATGGTAGCTGGATAAACCATAGTTTTGTAGCTTCCAAAAGAACCAGATACCCAAGTCATAACAGCATCATCTTCGGCTATTGCACGCTTTATCTCGAGATTAAACATGTTTTTGCTCCAGTTTTGCATAGTAAGGTATTTTAATTTGGCCCCCTTCTTAACATAAACTTCAACAGTACCTACGTGAAGATTTACAACATCGTACTTAGGTGCCGTACATCCTTCTATGTAAGTGACCTCGCTCCCTTCATCTGCGATTATAACGGAATGCTCAAATTGCCCGCCTCCAGGATTACCAAACAAAAAATAAGATTGTAATGGCAAAGGTACTTTAACGCCTTTTGGTACATAAAGGAACGTACCACCGCTCCAGAGAGCACCGTGCAGGGCAGCGTACTTGTTATCTGTTGGAGGAACAAGCTTCATAAAATATTCTTTCACAAGTTCTGGGTATTCCTTAACAGCTGTTTCAATATCGATAAATATGACCCCTAATTTTTTAAGTTCCTCTTTAATGTTTTTATAAACCATTTCAGAATCAAACTGTGCGCCAACGCCAGCTAAATATTTTCTCTCTGCCTCAGGAATACCAAGTCTATCAAACGCTTCCTTGATCTCTTGTGGTACTTCTTCCCACGTTGTTGTTTTCTTTGCATTAGGTTTTACATATGGCACTATCTTAGAAAGATCAAGCTCACTTCGATCGACACCCCAGTCAGGTTCGTGCCATTTTTCAAATATTTCAAAAGATTTCATTCTATGATTGAGCATCCATTCTGGTTCATCCTTCGCTTTAGAGATTTCATACACAAGCCTTTTATCCAAACCTGCAGGTAATTTCAACGCAGCAGATACATTTAATTTCAACTCAAAATTTTCTTTCCGTTTTAACTCGTAAAGTAGTTTGTTAAGATCATTCATTTATTATCCCTCCTTACAGTTACTTACTGTTGCGTGTATCATTAACTATCGCATAACCAGTTTCTTCAACTTCGTAAGCAAGGGACTTGTCACCAGTTAAAGCCACTTTACCATCAACGTATACATGTACCTTATCAACGTTGATGTAATTCAAAATTCTTGAATAGTGGGTTATAATCAGCAATGAGGTACCTTCTTCCTTTATCTTATTTATTTGATTTGCAACAAGCCTTAGTGCATCAACATCAAGACCGGAATCGATCTCATCTAAAATCAATAACTTTGGTTTTAAAAATCTTGCCTGCAATATTTCCCCTTTTTTCCTCTCTCCACCAGAAAACCCAAGGTTGACAAATCTTTCAAAAAATTCATAAGATAGTCCCACTTCGGAAGCAAGGTTTTTCATCTCTCTATCAAGTTGGAAAAACGTCTTGTCCTCACCATGTAACTTTCTGTATGCAATCAAAAGAAGTTGTTCAAGCTTTACCCCTTCTATCTCATAAGGATTTTGGAACGTCATCATTATACCCTTTCTTGCTCTTTCATCTGTTTTGAGTTGGAGAATTGATTCACCTTCAAAGATAATATCTCCAGAAGTTACTTCGTACTTAGGATTTCCCATAATTACATTTGCCAAAGTAGACTTACCGGATCCGTTTGGTCCCATTATGATATGCACTTCTGACGGATTTACAACTAAGTCAACACCTTTCAATATTAACTTTTCTCCTTCAACTAGTTTCGCCGTTAAATTCTTCACCTCTAACAACATTTCGCACACCTCCAAAAGTTTATTATATGCTTTTCATTCTATGTTGTTTTCTTTATGAAATTAGTCTTACCTAATTATATTTTATCACAATACTTACCATGTGTAAATAGGAAAAAATAATGATTTTGGATATTTATTTTTTTGTTTGCAACAAGTTCAAAACGAATCTATTAGCTTGAAAAGCTGTGTGAATTTTCATCTTCTGATATCTACAGAAAACATTTTAGAGAAATATATTGACTTTTTGAGTATCAAGAGTAAAATATAGATAGTTCGTATTACGAAGGATTCGAGTAAAAACATACAAGAGGGGGGTTGTCCGATGGATAAACAGGTGAATAAAAAATATATATTAATATTATCAATATCACCGTGCTATTGGACAACCCAAATTGGAGTACATTACGTAAAAGATTGATAAATATAATTTTCTAAATAAGTAAAGATACTATTGAATGCTGTTTGAAAACTCCACGGGTTGTCACCGTGGAGTTTTTGTTTTAGCGATAAAGAGTTGGAGGGATGCGCAAATGAAAGATTTTAAAATGTTGCTTAGGTATTTTAGAGGCTACACGACTCAGTACGTGTTTGCCATTATTTTCACGGCGTTTTCTATAGTTTTTTCTCGGCTTGTACCTGTTATTGTCAAATTCACGATAGATAATGTCATAGGGGGGAAAGTCCCTAATTCAGGTTTTTGGTTGTACGTTTATAATCTATTTGGTGGAAAGGATTATCTGGTGGAGAATTTATGGGTAATTGGGATAGTATTGTTAATATTTTCATTTTTCAACGGTTTGTTTTCGTTTTTACGAGAAAAGCTTGCAGGACAAACTTCAGAAAGTATCGCCGAAAATCTCCGCGATGACCTTTACAATGTAATACTTAAAGCAAAATACGATTTTTATTCCAATTTTCAATCCGGTGATGTTATACAACGCTGCACTTCAGATGTTGAAACTGTAAGAAGATTTCTTTACGTTGATGCAATTAGTGTGTGGCGTATAGTTTTTATGGTCATTTTTGTGTTGTATGTGATGATAAATTTAAATTTAAAGATGACTATAATCTCTTCTGCTGTTATTCCAATGCTTACTGGAACCGCATTTTGGTTTTTTCTTATGGTGAAAAAACATTTTGAAAAGGTTGACGAAGCAGAAGCATCTGTAACGGCTGTCGTTCAAGAAAATATAACTGGTGTTCGAGTTGTTAAGGCGTTTACGAGAGAAGATTACGAAATCCAAAAATTTATTAAAAAGAACTCAGAATACAGGGAACTGGATCTGAAATTGCTCGCACTTTTTGCTAAATTTTGGACAATTTCTGACTTTCTTGCACTCACTCAATTTGCACTTGTTGTTGTGCTTGGAAGTTACTATGCTATAAAAGAAGAAATAACCATAGGTACTCTTGTGGCTTTTACAACGTATGTTGGAATGTTGCTGTGGCCTGTAAGGGAACTTGGAATAATACTTTCCAATTTTGGTAAGGTACGTGTTTCACTAAAGCGAATAAACGAGATACTTTCGTACGAACTTGAGGACCTATTTTGTGATTCTGAGTTTGAATTAAAAGGTGATATAGAATTTAAAGATGTGTGGTTTGGTTATAATCCAGAACGTCCTGTCTTAAAAGGTGTATCTTTTGAGATAAAAAAAGGAGAGACTGTCGCATTCTTTGGAGGTACAGGTTCTGGAAAATCAACAATAATTTCATTACTTATGAGATTATATGAACCTAATTCTGGGAAGATTATGATCGATGGGAAAGAAATGAATTTGATACCGAAGGTTGTTCTAAGAAGAAATATTGGTTTAGTACCCCAAGAAGCTTTTCTATTTTCGAAAACTGTTAAGGAAAATATTTCTGTAACTAATCCTGAAGCATCGCATGAAGAAATCGTTTCCAGTGCTATTAGCGCTGCTGTTCATGATGATATCATGCAGCTTGAAAAGGGGTATGATACCCTGGTCGGAGAAAAGGGTGTAACACTTTCCGGAGGTCAACGACAAAGGGTTACAATCGCCAGAACATTTTTGAGAGAGTATCCTATCTTGATATTTGATGATTCTATGAGTGCAGTGGACACGGATACGGAAAGACAAATAATTCAAGCTATAAAACAACGTAGCAAAAACGCAACGACCATCATAGTTTCACATAGGATTTCAAGCATAAAAGAGGCAGATAAAATTATTGTACTTGAAAATGGCATAATAACGAACATAGGAAGACATGAGGAGTTAGTAAACCAACCTGGACTTTATCAAAAAGTTTGGAAAATTGAAAGTTTGCTAAAAAATTTCAAGGAGTGATGATAATGGAAGAATTGATTAAGGATGAGAAAAAGAGATTTGATTTTGCAGTGTGGAAAAGATTTGGTGAATTCATAAAAAATTATAAGTTTCATATGTTGGGATTGATAGGTGTTATGATTCTTGTTGGATTCATAGATGCTACTTATCCCTATCTTACGAAGTATGCAATTGATAATTTTGTAATTAAAAAAAGTTTTAGGGGATTTGAAAAATTTGCATTACTTTTTTCTTTTGTAGTTGTGGTGCAATCTGCAGGAACGTATTTTTTAATAATGCTTGCTGGAAAAATAGAAAATGGCATGTCTTTCGACATACGAAACGCTGCTTTTAAGAAGCTTCAAAGTCTCTCTCTATCATTTTTTGATAGCACTCAAACCGGATTTTTGATTTCAAGAATAATGTCTGATGTACAAAGAATAAGTTCAGTAATGTCTTGGCAGATAGTTGACGGTGTTTGGGCAGTTTCTTCGATGATATTCATATTAATTTACTCATTCTTTTTGGATTGGAGACTTGCGTTGTTTATTGTTTTTGCAATTCCACCACTAGGAATTGTGAGTTTATATTTTCAAAAACTGATATTAGAGCAGTTTAGAAAGGTTAGGAAACTCGTGTCTGAAGTAACTGGTACGTTTAACGAAGGTTTAATTGGTGCAAAGACAACAAAGGTACTTTCGATTGAAGATATGAGGGCTCACGACTTCAAGAAACAAACCCGTGATCTAAGGGTAGCGTCAATCAAGGGGATAATTCTTTCTGGGGTGTACACACCGATTGTTTTGTTTATAGGCAACGTGGTTACAGCTTTATTGCTTGTATTCGGAGGTAAGAACGTTCATATGGGTTTGATAAGCTTTGGTACGCTTGCAGCTGCTATATCCTACTCGATACAATTTTTTGAACCGGTACAACAACTTGCGCGCATTTTGGCAGAATTAGTGTCTGCACAGGCAGCCGCTGAACGTGTTATAGAACTTATTGATACAAAACCTGAGGTATACGATGAACCAGGAAGTATTGATGTACAAATTGAAGGAGAAGTGATTTTTGATAATGTATCGTTTAAATACTCAAAAGGTGACTGGGTCTTGAAATCTTTTAATTTAAAGGTACGAAAAGGCGAGACTATAGCTATCGTTGGTGAGACAGGTTCTGGAAAGACGACGATAGTTAATTTGATTGGGAGGTTTTATGAACCAGTTAAAGGAAAAATTTACATTGATGGTATAGATTACAAAAGGATAAAACTACATTCTTTGCGAAGTCAAATAGGTTACGTGCCTCAAACTCCACATTTGTTTAGTGGAAGTGTAGCTGAAAATATTAGATATGGAAAACTCGAAGCCACATTTGAAGAAATCGTGAACGCGGCAAAACTTGTCAATGCTCACGAATTTATAACAAAGCTTGAAAATGGATACGACACAGATGTTGGTGAAGCTGGGGCAAAATTATCAGTTGGTCAGAGACAACTAATTGCATTGGCAAGAGTTGTGATTTCAAACCCAAAAATCATCGTGCTTGATGAAGCTACAAGTTCAATAGATGCATATACTGAACATTTAATACAGGATGCTATACATAAAATACTTCATGGTCGAACAAGTTTTGTAATTGCACATAGGCTATCAACTATTCGAGGAGCTGATAAGATAATTGTAATTGAGGCTGGTAATATTGTCGAGGAAGGTACGCATGAACAACTGATGAAATTAAGAGGAAAATATTATAGGCTGTACATGAATCAATTTGTCCAAGAGAAAGAAGAAGAAATGTTAGGTCGTCATGAATAAATAATCACTGAAATTTTTGCCTTTTCCGTTGAGAGTGCTATATGCTCAAAAAGTATTGAAAAGATCAAAATATAACAAATTATGTGACTATAAACCTTAGAGTTTCCTTTTCCTTTTATATGCTTTACTGATTTTTGTCTTACCGTAATTCATAGGTTTTAAGTTAGGTAGTATAATTTAAATTGCGGTAGAGGATTGAAAGTAAGTCCTTATTTAGTAGATAAGCTTGAAAAATATTGTAAATTTGGGGAGGCGATTAAATTGGGGACGACAGTTATGAAAGCGATAATGAAAGAAAAACAAGGACCAGGGCTTGTAATGAAAGATGTACAAGCGCCATCAGAACTCGGTCCAAGGGATGTGTTAGTAAAAGTTCGCAGGGCATCAATATGTGGAACGGATGTACATATATATAAGTGGGATGAATGGTCACAATCGAGAATAAATCCTCCTCTGATCGTTGGGCATGAAATGGCGGGTGAGGTTATTGCTATCGGAAGCGCTGTTACAAGGGTCAAGATTGGTGATCTTGTCGCTGCGGAAACTCATATACCATGTGAAAGTTGTTATCAATGTCGGACTGGAAGAATGCATATATGTAAAGATTTAAAGATCCTGGGGGTAGATACAAACGGTATTTTTGCGCAATACGCAGTTATACCTGAGAGTGTGTTATGGAAATTTTCGTCCGAAATTCCTCTTGATTTTGCCTCGGTTATGGAACCGTTTGGTAATGCAATACACACGGCAGCTGTAACTAATTTACTTGGTAAGAATGTGTTGATCACCGGTGCCGGCCCAATTGGGTTAATGGCTGTGCAAATAGCAAAGGTAGCTGGCGCAAGTACAGTTATAGTCTCAGAAGTTGATCGAATGAGAATTAATATGGCAATAGAAAATGGCGCTGATGTTGTTATAAATCCAGCTGAAAAAGACTTGGTAAAAGAAGTGTACAAAATGTTAGACGACGGTGTTGATGTTTTGCTTGAAATGAGTGGAAACAGAAAAGCTTTTGAAGATGGATTAAGGTGTGTCACAATGGGTGGAGAAGTTTCGATACTGGGTATATTTGGTGGCAAAATAGATGTAAACTTCGATTCTTTGATTACAATGAGAGGTTTAACTGTGTACGGTATAACCGGAAGAAGAATGTTTGAAACATGGAGAACTGCCGATGAATTGTTGAGAACAAAAAAGGTGGATCTCTCAAAGGTCGTTACTCATGTTTTACCTTTCGATGAGTGGGAAAAAGGTTTTGAACTGATGATAAATAAGAAATGTGGTAAAGTTGTCTTAAATTTAGATTAAGATAGTTTTGAAAGGGGGTTCCATGGATGCTTAATTACAAAATACTTGAAGATGAAATGGAAAGCTTGAAAAACGAAGGATTATATATAAATATACGCACGCTCGAGTCGCCGCAAGGTTCATGGATAGTCATAAATGGAAAGAAAGTCTTGAATTTGTGTTCAAACAACTACCTTGGTTTTGCAAATGACGAGAGATTGAAAAATGCTGCAAAAAGGGCTATAGATCAGTGGGGAGTTGGTCCCGGTGCGGTAAGAACCATAGCTGGTACGATGAAACTCCACGAGGAACTTGAAAAGGCATTGGCTGAATTTAAAGGCGCTGATGCTACGATATTCTTACAATCAGGTTTCGTAGCAAATCAAGCCGCAATACCTACCATATTCGGTGACGAAAATGATGCAATTATATCTGATGAACTGAATCACGCAAGTATTATCGATGGCGTAAGGTTATCAAAGGCAAAGAGATATGTTTACAGGCATAACGACATGAACGATCTTGAGTCGCGATTAAAAGAAGCAAGGGATATTCAAAAAGCTAGGAGAATATTGATAGTAACAGATGGTGTCTTCAGTATGGATGGAGATATCGCTCCCTTACCAGAGATTGTAGAATTAGCTGATAAATATGAAGCGGCTGTAATGGTTGATGATGCACATGGTGAAGGTGTGCTTGGCAAAGGTGGTAGGGGTATTGTTGATCATTTTGGTTTGCATGGAAAGGTTGACATGGAAATTGGTACGCTTTCAAAGGCATTTGGGGTCCTTGGTGGATACATTGCTGGTAAGGAAACTATTGTTAAATACTTAAAACAGAAAGCAAGACCTTTCCTTTTTAGTACGGGATTAACACCTGCAGATGTTGCAGCTTGTCTTGAAGCAGTTAAGATATTGCAAGAGAGTGATGAACGTGTTAAGAAATTGTGGGATAACGCAAAATACTTTAAAGAGGAGATGAAAAAACTTGGATTTGATATAGGTGTTAGTCAGACACCAATTACTCCTGTTATGCTCTACGATGCGAAGGTTTCAAGTCAATTCAGTAAGGAATTATTTGAAGAAGGTGTGTTTGCTCAATCAATTGGTTATCCAACGGTTCCAAAAGGCAAAGCGAGAATCAGGGTAATGATAAGTGCTGTACACAGTAAACAAGACCTGGATTATGCACTTGAAAAATTCGAAAAAATTGGAAAAAAATTAGGTGTAATTTGATTATTTCAAATTTATCAGACGGCACACAGCCGTCTGATAGTTCTATTTATTAAGGAGAGGATGTATGATAAAACTTATAAAAAACGCATACGTTTACTCGCCTAAGTATTTGGGAAGTGTTGATATATTGATTGCTGGAAGCAAAATTGTTCGAATTGAGAGAGAAATGAATATTTTAATGCCTGATGTTGAGGTGTATAATGCATCAGGATTAATAGCTATACCAGGTTTAATCGATCCGCATGTTCACATTACAGGTGGTGGAGGAGAGGGCGGTTTTTCAACAAGAACACCCGAGTTAAGGATCAAAGATTGCATTATGAACGGTGTAACTACTGTTGTAGGATGTCTTGGAACGGATAGCGTCACAAGAAGTCTTGAAAACCTGTATGCAAAATCTAAAGCTCTTGAAAAGGAAGGACTTAGCACATACATTTACACTGGTTCCTACAGAATCCCACCAATCACTTTCACTGGAAGTGTTCAAAAGGATCTGATACTTATAGATAAAGTGATTGGTGTTGGTGAAATAGCTATATCGGATCACAGATCCTCTCAGCCTACATATGAAGAGATCCTAAGAGTAGTTTCGGACGCTCGTGTTGGTGGAATGATTTCCGGAAAGCCTGGAATTGTTAACTTTCATATAGGAAGTGGAGTGAGAGGAATAGATTGGTTATTTGATATAATAAAATACACAGAAATTCCTATAAAGCATCTTTATCCAACTCACATGTCGAGAAATAAGAAGTTATTTGAAAAAGGGCTCGAATTTGTGAAAATGGATGGATACATAGATTTAACAGCTCTTCAACCTTCAGAGGATATTAATACAAGTGAATTTAACACGATTGATGGTATCTTGATGGCGTATGAGAATAGCTTGTTTGATAACGTTACCATTTCCTCAGATGGACAAGGCAGCCTGCCAAAGTTTGATAAAAATGGAAATCTCGTTGGTCTTGATGTGGGAAGTGTTGGCGCGTTGATTCACACAATCAAAATAGCAGTTCAAAATGGTGTCAAGTTTGAAGATGCAATTAAGTTATCTACTGTAAATGTTGCAAATGTACTTGAACTTAGGGAAAAAGGAAGAATTTCTCCTGGCTGTGATGCAGATATAGTGTTTTTGAAAGACTGGGATGTAGTTTCAGTAATTTCGAGAGGTGAATTTCTCATGAAAGAAGGGCAGTTAAAAAGTCTTTGGTTTGAATAGTCCTTTTGGGATGTGATTTTATGGATTTAATTACATTTCCAAGAGAAACTATATTGTATAACTTTGGTGAGAATGTCAAAAAGATTTATTACCTTGTGGAAGGAATCGTTTCTGTTAAATTGCATAATAAGAAACTAACATTTGAACATGGGACCTTTGGTGAATGGGCTTTTTTTGATTTACCATCTGAAGAGATTGTAACAATCGAATCAGACGAAGCAACATTTTATCAATTTAGACCTGAGGAAGTTCTTCAAATTGAAAACCACGATAGTATTTTAAGAACTATTATAAACTCGTTATCGAAGCGTTTATTGTTGATAGACTCTGAACTTGCCGAATCTCGAGAATTACCTGAATACGTTGGACCTGATAGGATGAGGTATTTCAAAAGGATCCATCCAAATTCGATGAAAATAGATGATAGAATCTTTCAAGATATACTAAATGCGAAGCGTCTTTATTCAAATGGATACGTTAAAGAAGCTTTTGATGTTGTTGTAAGACTCTTGTCAGAACCTGTGAATGATGAATTACGTAAGGAAATAATGGTTTGGTATACGTTACTTAGTATTATTTTACAACCGGAAAGTGCAGAATTACATCTTAGAAGGTTAAATTCAAAGGAATACTCAGATTGCCTGTCTTATGTATATTTGTTTTCCTTTGTACATGGTGGACAAAAACAAGACATACTTGAGATTTTTATGAAAGGCGGACTATTGTTGCCACCATATACGGTGGTTACACTCGAAGGCGAAAAAGCCAACGAAGGATACTTAGTTTTGAAAGGTTACCTCAAAGCTGTAAAACTTTACGAAGACAAAGAGATATTGTTGTCTATAGTCAAGCCAGGTGAATTTGTAGGCGAGGGTGCTTTATTGGATTCAAAGATTAGAATGGTAACCTTATACTCTATATCCCCTGCAGCGATAATACCAATTTCGTGCGAAGGTATTGAGAAATATATTAAAAATAATCCAAAGTTTGTGTTGAAGATAATTGAATCGCAACTTATGAGGATAAAGCAGGTCAAAAAATTGATAAGTATGAAATTTACCCCCAATAGTGGTCAGAGGGTCTTGATGGCAATTAAATACTTTGAGAATATCTTTAATGAGGCAAAAATAACAGCAAAAGATATATCAGCTTTTATTGACGTACCCGTAGAAAGGGTGGTAGATGAACTACGAAAGAATGGTTTCAAAATAGCGGCAGACGGAACGATCTCTTTTTGAAGTCTTTGAAATAACTCCAAAAATAAATAAATTGGAAAGTTATGTTAAAACGGTGTTATGCTCTCTTTTGTTTTACTATTCGCAGTTTGCAATTGATTTTATAAGGAGTATACTATAACTGAGAGAAGTAAGTCAGAACAGAAAACGTCACACGATTAATAGTAATTGCTATGAGAGGAGGCAGAATATGTTGCATCAGTTTTTGTTATTTTTTGAGAAAATGGCATTTGCTCAAATGACTTTGGGCAATTTTGTTATGCTTGCTATAGCTGGTATTTTGATATATGTTGCTGTTAAAAAAGACGCTGAACCGTTACTTCTTATACCAATAGCTTTTGGTATTGTTCTTTCAAATATTCCCCCATTATCTACTGGAATCTTAAATCCTCCACAGACATTTCCTGATGGTCGATTTATACCGGGCGGATTTATGTACTACATCAAAAAAGGCTTGGATTTTGGTGTGTATCCTCCATTAATTTTTCTCGGTATAGGTGCTTTAACAGACTTTTCTTTCATGATTTCATATCCGATTACAATATTTCTTGGTGGTGCGGCGCAGATAGGTATATTTTTAACGTTTATACTTTCAAGGTTTTTTGGATTCACTTTCAAACAAGCTGCTTCGATAGGTATAATTGGTGGAGCGGATGGTCCAACTTCCATATACGTAGCAACAAAATTTTCTCCTGAACTTCTTTCTATAATTGCGATAGCTGCATACTCTTACATTGCACTTATACCAATTTTACAACCTCCCGTTTCTAAGCTTCTTACGACAAAAAAAGAGCGCTTGATAAGAATGAAACCACCAAGGAAAGTTTCTAAGACAGAAAAAATAGTATTTTCGCTTGTAACTACACTTGTGACTGCTCTTATTGTTCCCCAATCTTTAACACTCGTGGGTCCACTTATGTTTGGAAATCTGCTAAGAGAAGTAGGAAATGTTAAAAGATTAGTGGAGGCTGCGAGTAAGTATATACTTGACACAACAACAATTTTATTGTGCCTTTCTGTAGGTGCTTCAGCAAGAGCAGACATATTCTTAAAACCACAATCATTGCTTGTTTTTGGAATGGGTGCGTTTGCTTTTGTTTCAGCCTTAGCTTCAGGTATATTGTTTGCTAAGTTGATGAATTTGTTTTTGAAAGATAAAGTTAATCCTTTGATAGGAGCGGCTGGAGTTTCCGCTGTACCTGATTCCGCGAGAGTTGCTCAGAAACTTGCTCAGGAAGAAGATCCGACAAATTTCATCCTCATGCATGCCATGTCACCAAACGTTGCTGGAGTTATAGGTTCAGCCGTAGCAGCTGGTGTGTTTTTGGCGATATTTGGTTAAAAACTGGAGGTGTTTTAATGACGAAAAGGCAGTTCAGGGTAGAAATTAAGTACGAATGGTGCAAAGCGTGTGGTATATGTTATCACATCTGCCCAACTAAAACTATAATAAGAGGTGAATTGAATAAACCAGCAGTGCCAGATCATACTACATGCATAGGCTGTCTTATGTGCGAAAATCTGTGCCCTGATTTTGTAATAAATATAGTAGAGGTCAAAGAGAAGGCAGGTGTAGAAAATGCCTAATTCTAGAATGGTATTTTGGCAAGGTAATGAAGCATGTGCATATGGAGCAATTAGGGCAGGGTGTAGATTTTATGCAGGATATCCCATTACTCCCTCTTCTGAAATTGCAGAAGCAATGGCACGTGAACTCCCAAAAGTCGGTGGTGTGTTTATCCAAATGGAGGATGAAATTGCAAGTGCTGCGGCAATTATAGGTGCTTCGCTTTCTGGGACAAAATCCATGACTGCAACGAGTGGGCCTGGTTTTAGTTTAATGCAAGAGGCTATAGGATATGCTATAATGACGGAAACTCCAACTGTGTTTGTAAATGTAATGCGTGGCGGTCCGTCCACCGGTATGCCGACAAAACCTTCTCAAGGGGATATAATGCAGGCGCGGTGGGGTACACACGGAGATCATGCAATAATAGCTATCTATCCATCGACTGTTGAGGAAGTCTACAAATTTACAATAAGGGCATTCAATCTTGCTGAGGAATATAGAACCCCAGTGATATTACTAATGGACGAAGTACTTGGGCATATGTACGAAAACTTCATATTACCACCTGATAGTGAGATAGAAGTTGTGGAACGCGTGACTTCAAAAGAACTAGAAGAGGAGGAAATTTTCGTACCATTTTCTGAAACCGAATACGCAGAGAACCTACCACCATCGCTTGTTGAAATGGGACGTGCAAAGTTCCATGTTTCTGGGCTTGTTCATGATGAATCTGGATTTCCTATGGCAACTATGGAAACAGCGGAAAAATTGATTAGAAGATTAGTGAATAAAATAAAACTACACATAGATAAAATTTCACAGTGCGAGGAATTTATGATGGATGATGCAGAGACTGTTATAATAGCCTACGGCTCAGTTGCAAGATCCGCAAAAGAGGCTGTCTTGATGGCACGTGAAGAAGGTATAAAGGTTGGATTACTAAGACCAATTACCATATGGCCTATCCCTGTTGAAAAAATGAAAAAGAGATTGTCAAATGTGCAAAACATACTTGTTGCAGAGATGAACCTTGGACAATATGCAAGTGAAATTGTGAAATTTGTAAAGCCTGGAACAAAGTTGAGGTTGCTGAGTCGAGTGGGAGGCGAATTGATTGCACCTCATGAGATTTTGACTGAACTAAATAACATGCTCCTCGAAGGAATAGATTTTTGATTGACCTTAGGTCATCCAAAATGGGTGACCTTTTTTATTTTTAAACATGTGTAATTTAAGGTTCATGGTATAATAGATAATGTAGATCTTTTAATCATAAGCAATAAAAGGAGTGGTAAACAAATGTTCAAAACCTTAGGAAAGATTTTTGATAAAAATGAGATAGAGCTTAGAAAGGCAAAGAAGATTGTTGAGAGAATAAATGAACTTGAAAAAGAAGTAGTCAAAATGAGCTTTGAGGATATGAGAAATTACATACTTAAAAATAAGGGAGAAATAAAAGATGATAGTGAGCTTGATGAGCATCTGCAAAAAGTTTTTGCTTTTGTAAGAGAAGCAGCAAGACGAACCGTTGGAATGCGGCATTTTGATGTTCAGCTTATAGGTGGCATCGTGCTTCACAAAGGCAAGATTGCTGAGATGAAAACAGGAGAAGGTAAAACACTTGTGGCAACGGCTCCTGTTGTTTTAAATTCCCTAATGAACAAAAATATACACATGGTAACTGTTAACGATTACCTTGCAAAACGTGATGCTTTGTGGATGGGACCAATATATCTATCCTTAGGACTCAGGGTAGGCGTAATTAATACAACTGGTAAAGCATTCGAAGTTGTTTGGAAAAACCCAGATCTTGCCCAAAAGGGTTTAAAAGAAAACTACTGTGTATGGCCGGATAATTTTACTGGAGAATTTTTACCCGATGAAGCAAAAGTAAAAAAAGCTGTTGAGGCGTTTGAAGTTGATTTAATCGAAGTTAGTAAAAAAGAAGCTTACAAATGTGACGTAACATATGGAACCAATTCAGAGTTTGGATTTGACTATCTTAGAGATAATCTTGTGGTATCAATTGATGATAAAGTTCAAACAGGTCATTTTTATGCTATAGTGGACGAAGTTGATAGTATTTTAATTGATGAAGCACGAACACCACTGATAATAAGCGGACCATCGAAAAATAACGCGAGTGTTTACAAACAATTTTATCAAATAGCAAAACGTCTTGAAAAAGATAAACATTTCAAATTGGATGAAGAACACAGAACAGTTTTATTAACAGATGATGGAATAGAGTATCTTGAAAAATTACTTGGTGTTGAAAACTTGTATGACCCGGTGAATGTTAACAGTATTTATCACATAACAAATTCTTTAAAAGCGATTCATTTGTTTAAAAAAGACGTAGATTATATAGTTCACAACGGTCAAGTGCTGATCGTTGATGAATTCACAGGTCGTGTACTGCCAGGTAGAAGATACAGTGGAGGGCTTCATCAAGCGATAGAAGCAAAAGAAGGCGTACCAATAAAAGAAGAAAGCATCACGTACGCTACAATAACTTATCAAAATTACTTTAGAATGTACGAGAAGATAGCTGGTATGACAGGAACGGCAAAAACCGAAGAACAAGAATTCAAAACGATTTACGATATGGATGTTGTTGTGATACCTACTCATAAACCTATGATAAGAGTAGACAAAGACGATTTAATATATCGTTCTGTTGAAGAGAAATACAAAGCGATAGTTGAAGAGATAAAAAAACGTTATGAAAAAGGTCAACCCGTTCTTGTTGGTACAACATCGATTGAAAAGAGTGAAAAACTAAGTGAAATGTTAAAAAAGGAAAAAATTCCTCACCAAGTTTTGAATGCAAAATATCATGAAAAAGAGGCACAGATAGTTGCTCAAGCAGGTCAAAAAGGAATGGTCACAATAGCAACAAACATGGCAGGTAGAGGTACTGATATTAAACTTGGTCCTGGTGTTAAAGAACTTGGAGGATTGTTGATCATAGGTACCGAAAGACACGAAAGCAGACGTATTGACAATCAATTACGCGGTAGAGCTGGAAGGCAAGGTGATCCTGGAGAATCAATATTTTTCTTATCTGTTGAAGACGATTTAATGAGAATTTTTGGTGGAGATAAAATCCAAAAAGTAATGGATATGGTGAAGATTGAGCCAGGACAACCCATATACCATCCTTTGTTAACCAAGTTGATTGAGCAGATTCAAAAAAAGGTCGAAGGGATAAACTTTTCCGTTCGTAAGTACCTTCTTGAATTGGATAGTGTGCTTGATACCCAAAGACGTGCTATATATGGTTATAGAGACTACATACTTGAACATGATGTAGACAACTTTATGAATGAAGCAATTGAGAAATTTGTCGAATCTAGGCTTGATGAGTTTTGTACAGGTCCCGAATGGAACTGGGAAGGATTAAAGGATTCTTTTGCTGTTATAAGAGAGTTTGTTGAAGTGGACAAAAAAACGGATGACAGGGAGAAATTAAAAGAAGATTTGGTAAGTCAGATTAAAAAAGCTTACTTAAAAAAGAAAGAAGAATTTGGACTTGATGAATTTGAACATGTGGCAAGATTCATAGTATTAAGAGTAATAGATGAAAATTGGAGGCAATATCTTGAAGAAGTTGAACATGTTAAAGAATCAGTAAGACTTAGAAGTTACGGACAAAGAGATCCAGTTTTAGAATTCAAAAAAGAAACGTACAATATGTTTAACGACATGATGCTCAGAACATATGAACTTTCAGTATCTTACTTACTCAATCTTAGAAGAATTGATAATAGAGCTGAAGAAGAGTCCAAGAAAGAGCTTGCGCGTGTTAATACAATACACGATGAGTTTAAACTTATAGCAGAGGATAAACCTGCAGAAAAGAAACGCCCTAAGTTGAAAATAAAAAGAAATTAATGAAAGGAAGTGCCAGTAATGAAGATAGAAGGTGTGATATTTAAAGAAGGTGAAATTCCAAAAAAGTTATTTAAAGTAGTTTCGGGAACCGTAAGAGAAACAAGAAATAAGACTTATCACGACTTGAAAGCAGGAGATTATATTGCTCTTTTGGAGTATTTTACTGGACTTCCTCTCGAGGAAGATATCGTCGCTATTGATGAGTCTGAGATAGTTGACGTTAGTTGGGAAGAGGAATACACTGATATAATAAAGAAGACTGTTGAATTAAGAAGAATCATGTATCAGACGTCGATAGACGTGGAGAATATAGTCTTGGAAGACTTTGAATTTGAAAACGTTGATTTAGACGAATACTTGGATCAAATTGAAGCTCTGCTCACCTTATCGGCTGGCGAATTGCCCGATGACAAGAACGAGGCTATGAAAATGATTCAGCAACTTGAGGATGATAAATTAATTACAAAGGTGAACTTGGTTAGAAGATTTCTCGAAAAATTTCCACAAGAAACTGTGGGTGCAAGATTACTAATTGAAACCGCAGCAAAGGTATACATTATACTAAATGACAAGTTTTTGGCAAAAGCGTTACTCAAAAAGGTACTTCTTTACTTTCCACGAGAACTTGAATATTGTTATGAGGCGCTGAAAGCATTGGAGGGAATTTACAAAGATGAGGGAAATATCTTGTGGAGAAGGTTTAATAAAACATCCAAAGTTATTGAGGTGATGATGCGTGGAAACAGTTGATTTTTCACCTGGAGACGTTATTATCAAAAATGGTGAGAAAGGTGATTACGTTTATATAATTAAATCAGGAAATGTGAAATCAAAAGTTGGCTCATACGAATGCACTCTTTCAGAGAGAGAACCCGATGTTTTTGGACTTGAAGCGTTAATCAACGAAATTTACACTGAAACATGCACAGCTGTAAACCAAGTAAAAGTAATTAGGTGCGCAGTGAATGAATTCTTAGAAATATACGCAAAAACAGATCTTGGGAAGAAAGCACTTGAAAGTTTCATCAAAAGAACAGCAAAGGCACTTGGTTGGATTTGATGAAACAATATACACAAGATAGAATATTATCAGAATTTGAAGTTATAATCCCACTGTAGCAGGAGGTTTTTCATATGTTGACCAAAAGAATAGATCACATAGGTATTGCCGTAAGAGAGGCAAGCGAAAAGTTAAGGCTTTACAAAAATTTCCTTGGGCTTGAAGTTTCAGAAGTTGAAGAGCTTCCAGAACGTGGACTTAGGGTGTACTTTATAAAAGTTGGAGATACAAGGATAGAATTACTCGAACCTATGAATGATAATTCGGAAGTTTCTGGATTCTTAGAAAAAAAAGGTGAGGGTATCCACCACATAGCGTTTAACGTAGAGGGCATAGATGAAGCGGTTAAACTTGCCAAGGAAAATGGACTCCAGCCGCTCTCCGAAGAACCAAAAAAAGGAGCTTCAGGCACGAGGGTTTTATTTTTGCATCCGAAAACAACAGGCGGAGTTCTTGTCGAACTTGTAGAAGGTGAACATTGATTTTAAAACAGATGAAAGGAGTTGAAACATCGATGGATGAGCTAATACAAAAATTGAAAGAGTTGGAAAAAGAAATCGAAATTGGTGGTGGTCAAGAAAAAATAGAAAAGCAACATGCAGAGGGTAAATTGACAGCGAGGGAACGGCTCGAATTACTTTTCGATCCAGGTACATTTGAAGAAATTGACAAATTTGTAAAACACAGAAACACAACGTTCGGTCTTGATAAAATGAAATTACCAGCTGACGGGGTTGTCACAGGAATTGGTAAGGTTAATGGAAGACCTGTTGCTGCATTTTCACAAGATTTTACGGTTATGGGTGGTTCACTTGGTGAAATGCATGCAAAGAAAATAGCAAAAATAATGGATTTAGCAATGAAGCTTGGTATACCTCTTGTTGGTATCAATGATTCAGGTGGTGCAAGAATTCAGGAAGGTGTAGACTCACTTTATGGGTATGGTGAAATATTTTATAGGAATACGCTGGCATCAGGAGTAATTCCCCAAATAACAGTTATCTCTGGCCCTTGTGCAGGTGGAGCTGTTTATTCTCCGGCTATTACTGATTTTGTTTTGATGGTTGATAAAACAGCTCAAATGTTTATAACAGGTCCAAATGTTATAAAGGCTGTCACAGGAGAAGACATATCTAAGGAAGACCTTGGTGGTGCATATGTCCACAATTCAAAGAGTGGTAATGCACATTTTCTTGCGTTGGATGATAGACAGGCAATTGAAATGGTTAAAACTCTTCTTTCTTATATTCCTCAAAACAATATGGAAGAGCCCCCAGCAAAAGATGAATTTGCAAAGCCAGATTCATCAGACATTCATACGATAGTACCAATTGATTCAAAGAAAGGCTTTGATGTTAGAGATGTTATAAAAAGGATAGTCGATGATGGCGTGTTTTTTGAAGTTCACGAACACTTTGCTAAAAGTATTGTGATTGGGTTTGCGAGAATAAACGGTCATTCTGTTGGTGTAGTTGCTAATCAACCTAATTATTTAGCAGGTGTTCTTGATATAGATTCTTCTGATAAAGCAGCAAGGTTTATTAGATTCCTTGACGCATTCAATATTCCAATATTAACTTTTGTGGACACTCCAGGCTATTTACCTGGTGTAAAACAAGAACATGGTGGAATAATAAGGCACGGGGCGAAGCTACTTTATGCTTACAGTGAAGCAACAGTACCAAAGATAACAATAATTTTGAGAAAAGCATATGGAGGAGCGTACATTGCAATGGGAAGCAAACATCTTGGAGCAGATTTTGTTGCAGCATGGCCCACAGCAGAAATAGCTGTCATGGGTCCAGATGGTGCAGCAAATATTATATTCAAAAAGGATATAGACAGTTCTGAGAATCCAGAAGAAACACGAAAGCAAAAAATAGAAGAATACAGACAAATGTTTGCTAATCCGTACTTTGCCGCTTCAAGAGGATACATAGACGCTGTTATTGATCCAAGAGAAACAAGAGAATGGATAGAAAAAGCACTTGAATATGGTTCGACAAAAGTAGAACCAAGACCAAAGAAAAAACATGGGAATATACCGTTGTAAGATTAGTGAAATATTTTTTGCTTTTAATAGCGGGGTGATGAAATGGAAGGAGTAAACGAATTAACAGTAACAGTAGTTGGTGTTCTAACTGTTTTCGTTGTATTCGTAATACTTTATGCTATTTTTAAAATCATGGAAATGGTTGGAATCAGTCAAAACAAGAGGATGAAATTACCAAAGCAGATAGAGGAAAATACGCCAAAGGTAATTGGTTTTCACAATGTAGAAACTACTCAAAAAGACACAATAAACACAGAGCATGAAGAAATAGCTGCGGTATTCTCTGCAATATATTCGATTTTAGGGGAGGATGTAATTATAAAATCAGTGACTCCTGTGAAAAAAATAGCCAGTAAGAAAGGAAAAAGAGAATGGGAAGAATGGAGAATGTATGGCTGGAGAGGTGGAAATAGATGGTGAAGAAATTTCTTGTTAGAGTAAACGGTAAAGAATACGTTGTTGAGGTTGAAGAAGTTTCAAGTGCCCAATCATCAATTCATACTCAAAAGCTCCAAGAAACTAAGCAACCAATCGAAATGACGCAACCAGTTACACAAAATATGCAACAAGAAAACCAAACAAAACAGTTAGCTGAAGAAAAATCTGTAGTTCAGTCATCAAGTCCAACGTCAGAAAGTATGAAAATCCATGCCCCAATGTCTGGAGTCATTTTAAAAGTGCTTGTAAACAGTGGACAGAAAGTAGAGTATGGTCAGAAAGTTGTTATACTCGAAGCGATGAAGATGGAAAACGATATAGTGGCAGATAGACCAGGAATCGTGAAGAGAGTACTTGTTAAAGAGGGCGATACAGTCGACACAGGTCAAGTGTTAGTTGAATTAGAATAATATCGAGAAAATCAATAACAATAGCGGAATAAAAAAGCAGGCATAAAAGCCTGCTTTTTTATTAAAATTTTATTTTTTATATCATGGTACCATTAGTGTTAGTTTTACTTTCAGTACTTTTTGGCACACTTTTAGCAGTTGGTGATGTTAGGCTTCAGCTTGTTGGTCATGTTGGTCAAAGTGTTAGCTGGTCACAAACACTTACTTTCTCTGAAAGGCAATGGATTAGGATTTCCTGGGATAAGGTATTATCTGGACAGCTTGTCGTTGTTTTCTTTGGAGTTGAAAACATATCAAAATATCAAATGACTTCCAAGTAAAATTTGAATTTAGCTTCATGTCATTCTAGGAATAAAGATAAAACTGAAAAAAGGTGCCGTTTGTGGCACCTTTTTATTTCTCTGCAATTGAAGCTAGCAATTTTACAAACTCGTCGTACAATGTTTCTGAATAAAGCTGTGTTCTTTTGGAAAAATCAAGAAATACATCCCTTTCTTTCTCCACAATAGTCCAGTCTTTTCTTTTGATTGGTCCTGTTAATGCCATAGTTATGTCCATTTTTTCTATATTTTCACTTACCGTCCTTAAAAGCCTTGAAATTATTTTTCTTGAATTTTCATCATCAACTCCGATCTCCCTATACAGAAGGTATGAGATATATGCTAAACCTACGGGAAAATTACTTGAAATCACCGCAGCAAGGTGATACAGGACCTTTTTCTCAGAGGGGATAATAACATAATTTGCTTCTAAGAGTTGTACAAGATTTTGAGCGGTAGCAATACCTTTTTCTGTACCTTCTAAACCAAATAATACGTCCTTAAATAGGGTAGAATCACTTGCAACCGCACAATTAGGATGCATAGAAGCTGGGTTCCAATCATTTGGAAACACTGTCGAGGGGTGGAATCCACTGAAATGAATAGCAATTATATTCTCTATTTTTGAATAGAGTAACCTTTCTGCTTCTGGCAAAGTTGAATCATTTAACCCAAACAGCACTACGCCGTTCAACTTAAAATCGTCGTTGTAAGTAGCAGGTATTGCATTTAGTTCTTTGGAAACCAACTTTGCTTTCTCAAAATCACGTGATACAAAATACCCGAACTTTACTTTACCTTCAAGTTGTCTTGCTATTGAAAGTGAAACTTTTCCAAGTCCAACAATATTCACAAGCACGCTGAACTCTCCAATTTTTTAGTATCGATTCTTAGCTTCGCAAAACTTGCTTAATATGTACTCAACTATTTCTGAAACACTTTTTCCTTCTGGAATTCCATCTGACAGAATCTTTTGCACTCGTCTGTTCAAAATAGTTTCGGCGTGTTTCTTTCTTCTTCTTTCCTCTCTCTTGTAAATCTCTCCAGATTCGGCAAGGTAGTTTCTGTGTTTCTCAATTTCATTGTACAATTCTTCTATTCCCTTTCCAGAAGTGGCGATACACATGACTATTGGTTTCTTAGTATCTGAAAAAGAAAGTGTAGTTTCCAAGTTTAACTTCAACAAATCGGCACCTTCCATATCTGATTTGTTTATAACGAACACATCTGCGATTTCCATAATGCCAGCTTTCATAAGTTGTATCTCGTCACCGCTACCGGGTGATAGCACCAGGATAACTGTATCTGCCACAAAAACAATATCTATCTCACTTTGTCCTGCTCCAACAGTTTCAATTATTATATAATCAAATCCGTACAACTTATAAAGCAAAGTAACACCGAATATGGAATCGTTCAAACCACCTACATTTCCCCTACTTCCCATGCTTCTTATGAAAACATTGTCATCGGTGAAATGCCTCTTCATCCTGATTCTATCTCCTAACAGAGCACCACCAGTGAATGGACTGGAAGGATCCACAGCTATTATTCCAACTTTTTTTCCAACTTGTCTAAGGCGAGAAACATACGCATCTGTCAATGTACTCTTTCCAGCGCCAGGACTTCCCGTAAATCCAACAATGTGAGATCTACTATCTTTTAGCTTATTCCGATACTTCTCTTCAATTTTAAATATCAGTTCTGGTTCATTCTCGATTATTGTAATCGCTTTTGCAAGAGCAATCTGGTTTCCAAGAATCACTTGATTTGATAGTTCTAACAGTTTATCTTTTGTATTCATTGCATTTCTACACCTTGCTCAAGTACTTCCTTTATTTTCTGAACAACTTCAGAAATAGGAGTACCAGGTCCAAAGACAGCCTTAATTCCCATTTTCAACAATTCTTCAGAATCGTCAGCTGGGATAATTCCACCAACAAATACAGGTACGTGAAAATCGTACTTATCCATTAACTCAAGAATCTTTTTACAGACGCTCATATGCGCACCAGACAAAATAGAAAGTCCGATGATATCAACATCTTCTTGTATAGCCGCCTTGACAATTTCTTCCGGCGTTTGTCGTAACCCGGTGTATATAACCTCCATACCAGCATCTCTTAACCCTCTTGCCACAACCTTTGCGCCTCTGTCATGCCCATCAAGGCCAGGTTTCGCTATAAGTACGCGTATTTTTCGTTCCATACACCCCACTCCTTCTTGAAAAGTTTGTAAAATATACTATTATCCGTGTTAATATAACTCAAGTCAATTTTATCATGACGGAGATTATTTTCAAATGCAAAAAGTGGTGAAAAATAATTGAAAATAGTTTAGACAAAGCTAAACACTCGCTTTTCCAACCTAAGCCAATTTTCATGACATTCGAAAAAGAAAGTTGTATACTCCTAAATTGCAATTTTTAGTAAATTATAATTTAATATTTTCTCTATTCAAATTAACATTTATCGTATGAAACTTTACTGTAATTAGAAGTCATAAATTAGTTTAACATGCAATATTTGTAGGTTATTCTGCTATGATCTTGTTTTTTCTGAAAATGGAAAGGTGTGGAAGGGTGAGGAGTTTGATAGGTTCTTGGGAGACTTTTCAATTGATGAAGCTTCAGAGTTATCACCTTCTAAAAGAGAAATATTTATTTTCATGTACTTGCTAACAAAGCGTAAATATACGTATGTTAATCAATTAGCAGATTTTTTTGTGTTTGAAAGACAAGTTGATAGCTCAACCATAAAAAGATTTTGAAGAACTTAGCAAAGAAGTTACAACAGGATAAAAAATTCTTGATTCTAAATTACTGAGAGGTTTTGATGACGACTAGATTCAGTAGTTTAGGAATCTTGTGAACAAGATTTACAGTAATTTGTTACTCCAACTGAGAGGAGGCGTAAAGACATTTTGAAAGCTAAATTATACAGTTATCAACGAGAGAAAGATACTTTCTTCGTCAAAATTTTGGACGAACAGGAAGTAATAAATATGTTTAAATATGTTAGAGACGTTATACTAAGTCAGAAATTTTGTAGAGAGTTGATAGGAGGTATGGATAACGATATTCCAACGCAATCAATAGTTAGCATCGAAGTGATAGATTTTATCACAGATGGTTGAGATTATGTCTTTGATGGTCCCAATAAAAAGTATATTTAAAGCAATATGTGAAGCTAAAAGAATAAAGTTATGCACTCTCTATTCAACAACAGAAAAAAGTGGTGGTTAATTTCGACATTCCAGTAGATCTTCCTGGTGCCACCGGTGTATTTGCTTTAAGAATCTTGCAAGAAAAGGCAACGGTAGGTCAAGTTCAAGTAAAACTAAATTATATAGTTCCATTTTTTGTAAGATTTAGGAATATTCCTGTGTATCAATCGATAAAGATAACAAATATTTTTGTAAGAGACCTTTCAGAGGAACCTGATGATACTTACGGAGATTTTGAATCATTGATAACACCTGAAATAGAAAACAACGATAATATCTTCTTTCCTCCAAAGGGATTTGAAAACAACGATATCAGAAATTCCAATAGACTCTTTCGATTTAGTGATTTTTCCCGAAAGGAAAACTTACTATACATTCTACACTCCCTATGTTTTACCTAGGGATAAAAAGATGTTACCCCGTCTGGAAAATCTTATGATATGAATTTTCATACAAGTTCTTATCATTACTTTCTTCAGAAAATCAAAATATCTCATTTTATCCGAAGAAATTGACAATTTATCCCTATAAATCCGTAACATTTTCTATTAGAATAACGAATAGGATTTAAAGATATTGTTATACCACCAATATTAACAGAACTAACCGATGTTCACACTTTTTGTTTCTTCCGTGATCATAATTTTCTCCGACTCGTTGTAATACCACTGAATCACTATGTATTGGGCGATGTTTATTCTTTCTACAAGTATAAAAATATCACCGCAAGAACCTTAAAGTTCAGCATAAGCAACTCCGCTAAATGTTGTGCAGTTAAAAAATGGTAGCAGAATGATTCTGCTACCAGAAAATTTTAAAAATCATATTGTTATTTTGAATGTCATATAGTTTGTATCCACAATATCTTTGCTTTTTCTTTTCCAGGGTTTCTAAGGTAGTGTATACAATCGGCGGAATAATAGAAGCAATCTCCTTCATTGGCTCTATATTTCTTGCCATCTATATAAATCTCCACAGATCCTTCTATTACAAATCCAAACTCATCACCATCGTGATAATCCTCTTGTTCTGTTTGTGCTCCAGGTTCAAGCTCAACGATCTTTGCATCGATTTCCTTATCTTCTACTCCGTCCATAAGTATGTCAATTTTGACGCCTTTAGGTAATTCGTAAATTGGTACGCGCTCTATTTTTTTGAAGACAATTTTCTTAGGCTCGTCCGAGAAAAAATGTTTTAAATCTGTTCCGAGTACCCTTAATACACGCTCTAAGGTTTCTACGGATGGTGAAACTTTATCACTTTCAAGTTGTGATATAAAACTTCTCGACAAATCACATCTATCTGCAAGTTCTTCCTGAGTATACCCGCGTGCGATTCTCAATCTTTTTATCTTACTGCCAAGCTTCACTATCTCACCTCGTATCGGTTAAACGCATAAAATTGTTTGATAATCTCAAATTTAATTAAGAACGGCAGGATAAAACCTGCCGTTTACCAAAAATCTTATTCTTCACCTATGTACTTTTTAACAAAATTTGGAAGTGCGAAAGCAGCTACATGTATCTCCTCATTATAGTACCTTAAAGGTTCCTTGAAACTTTTTACTTTTTCAGGGTTGAAATCTTTCACTGGATGTATTTTAGATTTTGATGCGTATGTGTAAGACCAAATACCACCTGGGTAAGTTGGCATAAACCCAAGATACATCTTAGTTAGAGGAAAGTTTGATTTAATTCTTTTATAAGCAGTTGAACCCCACTCATAATCGTAGGTCATACCTTCAGTTTGTGCACAAAGTATTCCGTCTTCTTTTAGAGCCTCGTAACATGCTTTATAAAACTCAAGTGTAAACAAATGCCCACCTTCACCGGCAGTCGGATCTGTGGAATCGATTATTATAACGTCAAATTCATTTTTAAATTGTCTAACGAATTTTGCACCATCTTCATATACAAGTTCAACCCTTGGATCTGTTAATTTCGAAGCGGTGTATGGAAGATACTCCATTGCAGCCTTAACTACTAACTCATCTATTTCGCACATAACAGCTTTTTCAACACAAGAATGTTTCAAAACTTCTCTTATACTTCCACCATCTCCGCCGCCTATGACTAACACTTTTCTTGGGTTTGGATGCATGAACATCGGTACGTGCACAAGCATCTCATGGTACATGAATTCATCTATCTCTGTTGTCATTGTTATGCCATCAAGTGCAAAGACTCTCCCATAAAATGGTGTTTCAAATATATCTATTCTTTGATATTGACTTTGAGCGGAATAAATGTACTTGTTAACTCGCATAAAAAGACCACCAGGATCTTTTGAATACCATTCCATGTATATTATGTGTCTGCCTGTTTTTAATTCCTTTTCCAGTTCTTTGCTCACAGTTGCACCTCCTCGGAGATAAATTAAGCAAAGTTTGATGTATCAAGAACTTTTACAAACTTTCAACTAATTCTTCAACGTACGCTTTATGTGGGGCGTTTTCTGGAATACCAACTTCGTCGTATTTTCCTCTGAGGTGTTCAACAACATGGGCTCTCTGCGATTTGAAGATTTTCTTAAGATATGTAAATGCCTTCCAAGGATCAACATGATCACCGCATGTGAATAAGTCAACAGCTGCGTAACCATATTCTGGCCATGTATGAATTGTCAAATGCGATTCGCTTATTACAACTACACCGCTCACTCCATAGGGGAGGAACCGGTGAAAAGATGAGTTAACTATCGTTGCACCAGTTTCATAAGCAGCTTGTTTCATGTGAAACTCAATAGCGTCGATATTGTCGAGTATTTGCTTGTCGCAGTCATAAAATTCTGCTATGATGTGCCTTCCCAAACTCTTCATAACAATCCCTCCCCATCAGTATTTTTTGTCGTGTTAAGTATACATCCTTTAGTAACTTATATAGTCATGTCTACTTAAGTGAACAAAATACGTCAGTAGTACGAACAATATTATATACACTATTTTTGATTTTTATGGTTACGAAGATGTAAAAAATATGGTAAATTTTGGTTTAAAAAATGGTCTTTGATTCGATGGTGAAGTATAATATCATGCCATAAAAATCGCAAAATTAGAAATATTTAGCTGGTAAAAGGAGGACCGGATTACATGAAAACAGAAAAAAGGATTATGCTATTTACAACACTTTTCATAACAGGCATTGTTATTTCAAATGTTTTAGCTTCCAAAGTGGTCAAGCTTGGTATCTTTGTTTTTCCAGCGTCTATAGTGAGTTATACATTTACTTTTATACTTTCCAATATGGTTTCTGACGTTATTGACAGAAGATATTCCAAGTATCTTATATTTATGGGTTTCTTAGCACAAGCAACGGCAAGTGGACTCATTTTGGTTAGTTTATTTATGCCTGCGCTTTCAATTGAAAGATCAGAGGCTTACAAGCTTATACTTGGTACTAATTGGAGATTTACATTATCAAGTTTATTAGCGTATGGTGCATCGCAACTTGTAAATCATTACATATTCAACAAGGCCTTTTTCAAGAATACTTTCTTTTCAAACTTACTTTCTGTAGTCATAGCTCAGCTTGTTGATACTTTGGTATTTACTTACGCGGCATTTCTTGGTGTTTATCCAAGTCTTTGGTCTATGATATTGTCTCAATATGTAATTAAGGTTATAATAGTTTTGGCTATAAATCCTGTCTTTTTATTAACAAAAAGATTTAAGGAGTGACTCGGATGTATTTCTATGAATCATACAATTTAGACGGCGCAACGAATATGGCTATAGATGTTGCATTAGGTGAGGTTACAGATGATGTAACGGTGAGGTTTTATACCTGGAAGATTCCGACTCTTTCTCTTGGAAAACATCAAAAAATAGAAGATTTGAATTACGAGTACATAGAAAATCAAAAATTTGATATCGTTAGAAGACCGTCTGGAGGTAGAGCGGTTCTTCATTGGGAAGAGTTAACTTATTGTGTGATTATTCCAAAAAGACACGAGCTTTTTAATACAAAAGTTTTAGAGCTCTACCATTTTATATCAAAGATTATTGCCGGTGGATTAAATGATTTAGGATACCCTGTGGAACTAGTTGATGGAAAAAGAAAGTTATTGACTGACGTATGTTTTCAAGTTCCATCTGCATATGAGGTAGTTCTTGATGGAATAAAAGTAATAGGTAGTGCCCAAATGCGCACACAAGATTATATATTGCAACATGGATCTATCGTACTTGTACCTCATGATGAAATAAAGTACTGCTTTAAAAAAACGAGAGATCTTGAAATACCTATGAAAGGTCTCTATGACTACAAGTTTGTTCCGTTGAAAGATATTGTGGAAAGATTAAAGGTAGCCTTTGAAAAACACTTGGGCCCAACTAAACTTTTTCCATTTGAAGAGTTATTAAAAGCAAAGGCAAATGAATTGAAAGGTAGGTTCTTATGGAAAATGTAAATATAGATAATAAAGGTGTACTTTATGTGATAGGAACTCCTATAGGTAATTTGAAGGATATAACGCTGCGCGCTATAGAGACACTCCAAATGGTAGATTTAATACTAGCTGAAGACACAAGAAGAACTTTAAAATTACTCGAACATTTTGATATTAAAAAACCACTTGAATCTTTTAACGAGCATAATTCCAATAAAAAAATTGAAAAAATAATTCTGCAATTGAAATCTGGAAAGAAGATTGCTCAGGTAACCGACGCAGGGATGCCGGTTATCTCTGATCCTGGATGTAATTTAGTAAGAAGATGTCACGAAGAAGGTATAACTGTTAGAGTTATTCCTGGTCCAAGTGCGCTTACAACATCTGTAGCTTTAAGTGGATTCTCTGGGAGTCATTTTTATTTTGTTGGTTTCATGCCGAAAGATAAGAATAGAAGAAGGTTGTTGAGGAAATTATATGAAATTAGAGATTATGAATTAATAGACACTCTGGTATTTTTTGAGAGTCCCGAGAGGTTGGGCAAAACACTTCAAGATATACTGAACATATTGGGGAATTGTGAGATTTTTATCGCGCGTGAGTTAACTAAGATTTACGAAGAATCGTTTTTTGGGAAGGTTGAAGATGCTATTGAAAGATTTAAGCAAACGAAAGGTGAATTAACAGTAATTGTTAAAATAACAGATGCGATCAACAAAAATAAGACAGAGAGTGGAGAATGATGTTGCGGATCGAAACGGGTAAATACAAAGGAAAGATAATTAACACAGTGCCGGATTCAAGAACAAGGTACACGCCTGCTGTAATTAGACGCGCACTTTCGAGTATGATAGATTTTAACGGTAAAATTTGTGCTGATATCTGTTGTGGCAGTGGTATTGTAGGATTTGAAATGTTGAGTAACGGAGCAAGTAGTGTTACATTTGTTGACGCTTCCGCAAAAGCGATTTCTACTGTTAAAACTAACGCCAAACTCCTAGGAGTTGAAAGTATTGTGAACTTTTATAGAAATGATGTTAGAAGTTTTCTTGAAGAGTGCGGAAGAAAATTTGATTTAGTTTTTTCAGATCCTCCTTATGACTTAGGAATAGTAAAGGATATTGTTCAAAGGGTACACCATATAATGAATAATGATTCGATTTTTATTCTTCAATGTTCGAAAAGAGAAAAACCAAAAGAAGAAGACATAAAACTTTTAGAAGTAATTAAAACGAAGGAATATGGAGATTCTTTACTTTACTTCTTCGAAAAAAAGCAATTTGTGATATAATTGTGTAGGGGTGTTAATATGCCATTTGCATTTGCAAGGAAGGAAAAGGAAGTGATTGAAAAAATTATAAATCTTTCCTTTAAGACAGTTGAAGCCACGTTGGCTTTAAAAGAATATTTTAGTTGTTATTTCTCAGAAAATTGCGACAGAATGACCGAGTTTTTTTCTGCTATCAAGCGTATAGAACATGAGGCCGATGAGATCAGGCGATATATAATTTCAGAGACTTACAAGGGTTTGTTTTTACCCGACATGAGAGAAGTGATACATTCATTAAGTGAGAGCATAGACAAAATTGTGAACAAATGTGAATCTGTCAGCAAAATAATCGATTATCAGCGACCAAACATACCAAAAGATCTAAGAGATATGATTTTTTCTCAGCTTGAGTGCAGCATAAATGCGACAAAGTCTTTTTCTAATTCCGTTAAGGAACTTTTCAATAACATAGATAACGTTACTCCACTTATTTTGGAAGTTGAAAAATTAGAACACGAAGAAGATATTGTTGAAGAAAAACTGCTTAAAGAGATTTTTTTACTAGACATACATTTATCAGAAAAGATGCAACTGAAAGAGTTGGTCATAAATATTGGCGATATAGTTGACAGAACCGAAGATGCTTCTGACGTTCTGGAGGTTTTATTATTAAAATTGGTGTACTGAATCTATCAATATTGCTTTGTGTAATTTTCTGTGTTTCAGTTGGATTTGCTGAGGAATATTACGTGTATTACAACGGGATAGTCCCCGTTTATAGGTCTCTTTATGAAATAAAACCCTTTTTTGAATACACAAAAGTGGTAAAGCAATCTTGGAAAAGACCAGAATGTAAACTTGTTGAATTAAGAAAAGGCAAAGAACCTGTAATTCTTATTCATGGAATAGATCCGTATGAAATTTATGGGGAGTGGACTCTTTATAAAAAGCTCTTTGCAGAAAGTTGGTTAAGGTTATTGCCGGAAGTTTATGGGTTATACATTTTCATTTATCCATCATTAGATGTTCCTCTTGAAGAAAGTTCAGAAGTATTAATTAAAGAAATAAAAAGACTAAACTCAAAGGTCAACATTTACGCACACAGTATGGGTGGAATTTTAGTAAGATACGCTCTTCAAGATGAATCTTTCAGAAATCTTGTAATCAAAATAATATTTGCTGGTACACCACACATTGGTTCACCGTTAGCTAATTTTGTTCTTATGGACAAGTTAATTTTAAAACTTCATCATAAGTACAGTATTATAGAACCTATACTTTTATCTGCGAATGCTTCAGGAGTTTTTATTGAGGCACCAAACTACAAGTATGTAGCGGTGGGGTTCAATAACCCGGTTATACCTGATGGAGTAGAATTCCTAAATCTTGCTGGAGTTGTTGTTAATGAACCAACAGAAGTCCTTTTAAACATCGTTGATACAGAAATATTTTCTACTGCAGCGTTGTATGCGATCAGTACCGTTGTAAAAATTTTATATCCGGAAGATTCTGTGTACGTTCAAAGTGATGGACTTGTACCTCTGGTAAGCGCCACATATTTTGGAAGAGAAAAGGTTTTTCTAAATTGTGATCATGCCGATTTGGCTTTTGATAGAAGGGTTATAAATGAATCTATTCAGTATTTCTATAAAGAAAATTAAATTGGATATGCTAAGAGGTGTTAGACGATGAAGAAAGGTATCTACATTTCGATAATAGCTTTCATGATGTTCTTTATTCTTTATTCTTGTTCGATACCGTTTTTGCCGGAAGTTCCACCATCAAGTTACTCGTTGGAGGCTGCTATAAACGTACTTACAGGAAAGTATTACCTTCTTGATAGTGGTTATATAAATGGCTTTGGTGACATAAACCTTGAAGAAGGTAGGTATGCCGTGTTCGATGGGGTCGATGGTCTGTTTATGGTGTTTAGATATGAAAATCTTGATCAAGCGAGAGAAAATTGGAATAAGATTACGAAAAGGTATGGAAATCCATTTAAAATTAAATACGTGAAGATTAATATGCAAAGTTATGGTATTTTTACAATACGGCTTGAAAAAACGGATTTATATGCCTGGTACAAGGATAATTGGTTGGTAGTCATAACTGGCGATGGAGTTGAAAATTTCGTTAAAGATGTGAACAATATATATAAAACTATCAAAAGATAAGAACTGGTGATAACATGATAAATTACAGAATTATCGGAGTTGATGAAGCAGGTAGAGGACCTATATTTGGACCAGTGGTTGCTGCAGCGGTTTATTTTGATGATGGAACTTTAATTGAAGGTGTAACAGATAGCAAAAAGTTAAGTGAGGAAAAAAGGGAAGAACTTTACGAGAAATTATTTCTTAGTGCCAAATTTGGTATAGGCATTGCAACAGCCGAAGAAATAGATATGTACAACATACTTCATGCTACAGAAATTGCTATGAACAGGGCACTTGAAATACTCGCTCAATATATTGAGATAAAAGAAGTCTATGTTGATGGCAAAAATTTAAGACTAAATTTCCCTTGTAAATGTGTTGTTAAGGGTGATGAAAAGATATACCAAATTTCGGCAGCCTCCATATTAGCAAAGGTTACAAGAGACAGATTAATGAGAAAATTTGACGAACAATTTCCACAATATGGTCTTTCGAAAAATAAAGGATATCCTACGACTGAACATATTAAAGCTTTACGTGAGTATGGTCCTACACCGTATCATAGATTGACGTTTGATCCGGTTTTTAATATGATAAGCAAAAGTTTGTTAGATAAATGGCTTTCAGAAAGATTGATATCACTTGAAAGATACAAATTGCTTCTTGACTCTATGGAGGTGGACATGTTTGGAAACACACGAACCAAACACTTCAAACGTAAAGTCAAGTAAAAACTTTCATGAACTGAAAAAAAGTATATTAGATAAAGGATTTGTAAGACTTGTCGATATGATGGGGGATGATTATTCGGCAATATTGGCCGCTCGTGTTTCGTATGGGCAAGGACTAAAAACCCCAGAAAGGGACAAGGCGCTCATTATGTATCTTATGGAGCATGGACATGAAACACCATTTGAACATATTGTTTTTACATTTCATGTAAAGGCACCAATTTTCGTTGCTCGACAATGGTTCAGACATAGAATAGGTTCATTCAACGAGATTAGTCAAAGATACACGGAAATTAAAGAGGAAGAGTTTTATATACCACTAAACGTACGTGTAAATGTACCGGAAGACAGGCAAAAGGCAGTTGAAGTAAATGACAAAGATCTATTTGAAAGTGTTGTTCGTAAAATGGAAGTTTTATTTGAAGAGAGTTACAAAACTTACAAAGAACTTCTCGAGATGGGAGTTGCACGCGAGCTTGCAAGAATAGTCCTCCCTCTTGCTACATATACACAATTCTACTGGACAGTTAATGCACGAAGTTTGATGAATTTCTTAAGTCTAAGAGCGGACTCACATGCGCAGTGGGAAATTCAGCAATATGCATTAGCAATAGCGGAGTTTTTCAAAACAACTTGTCCTTGGACTTATGAGGCATTTGTTAAATATTCTTATAGAGGTGATATTTTGTGAAATTGGGGCAATTATTGGAACTTGTCGAGGGAGAGGTAGTGGTTTCTTGTGATTCGAACTTAGACGATATAGAAATAGAAAAAGTGGCAGCTTCCGATTTAATGAGCGATGTACTTGCGTTATCAGAGCCTGGTTCATTACTTGTAACTGGATTGGCAACACCTCAGTGTGTTAGAACTGCCGGTGTGGTCGGTATACCTGTTGTATTGATCGTTAGAAATAGGGAGATAATGCCAGAGACAAAAAAGGCAGCTGAGATGTCGAATGTTGTACTTTGTGTTACAAAGAAAGGTATGTATGAAGTTTGTGGATTGTTGTATCAGGCCGGTTTAAGGCCGGTTTATGGTCAAACTTGAAATTTGTACTTAATTTGGGAAGGTTACAGAGGTGAAGAAAAATGATGGTAAATCTTGAACCGCTTTATTCATCAATAGTTGAAAATATAAAAGAACGAGTAGCGGTTTTAACTAATCCACCAAAGCTTGCAGCTGTCACTTGTCAACCAGAGGCATCAACACTAGCTTATTTGAAAAGTCAAGAGAAACAGGCAAAACGTTTGGGAATAGAATTTGCTGTTTATGAAGCCCCGAAAATTTCCGATTTAAAATCACTGTTGCCAAAACTTTCAGCAGATTCTTCGGTAAATGGAATATTTTTAACACATCCACTTCCGGAAGGTATATCTGAATATGAAGCGGTTACGTTAATTTCTCCTGATAAAGATGTGGAAGGAAGACATCCTGCTAACTTAGGAAACATAATATATGATCATCCAACGTTTTCACCTTGTACTGCCGAGGCTGTACTAAGGATCATAAACTATCTGACCAGTCCGTCGGGAAAAAGGATAACTATTGTTGGTAGAAGTGTAACTGTAGGAAAACCTCTTGCGATGTTACTTTTGCAAAAGGGAATTGATGCTACTGTAACTGTATGTCATTCAAAAACTAGGAACATAGATGAAATTACTCAGAGTTCAGATATCGTTGTGGTTGCAATTGGAAAAGCGAAGATGTTGGGTAAAAATTATTTTAAACCTGGAAGTATAGTCATAGATGTAGGTATAAATGTTGAAGACGACGGAATATACGGTGATGTTGATCCTTCAGTTGCAGAAATATGTGAATTAACGCCAGTGCCAGGTGGTGTCGGTAGGATAACAACACTTGTTTTGATGGAACATACAGTAAGGGCAGCTGAAAAAGCTGCTGGGTTATAAGAATCAGGTTCAAAGAAATAATTTAAAGTTTATCAATACTACCGAAGGAGGGATTTTAGTGAAGCTGATTTTTGCAGGTGCACCGGATGCAGGAGCATCCACAGCAACATCTCAGACAACAGGTGGAGCAGGAGCATTGATGCAAATGCTCATAATGTTACTCATATTCTTTGCCATGATGTACTTTCTTGTTATTCTTCCACAAAGAAGAAGAGAAAAGGAATTCAAACAAATGATCGAGAGTATGAAAAAAGGAGACGTAATTGTTACAACAGGTGGTATCATTGGTAAGATTATAGACATAAAGAAAGACACGGTGAAGATTAAAAGTGCAAACACCACCGAACTTGAAGTTCATAAAGCCTATATTGCCAAGGTTGTGAAAGAAAAAGAAGAAACACAAGAAGAAAACGATAATTCCAAACAATAAGTATTAAAAGGAGGGTTACAGAATGCGAAGTGATCGCATAAGACTCATAGTCTCATTGGTACTACTGATCGCAGCCGTTGTGGCTTTATTTTTACCTGGAGGTAGGCCTGCTACGGGATTAGCTAAGCTGTTTAGTAGAATTAAACTTGGCTTAGATTTGAGTGGTGGGGTACGGCTTGAGTACAGGGTAGAAGTTGAAAAAGGTGCTGAAAATCCAAGTGCAGTGGTTGATGATGTATGGACAGTTTTAAGAAGCAGACTTGATTCCGCTGGTTACACGGAGGCGGTTATAAGGAAAAGCTTTCGAGAAAATAATTCCTTTATAATTGTTGAAATACCAGATGCCACTGACACAACATCTGCTGAAAAACTTGTTGGCTCAACTGGTCTTTTATGGTTTGGTCAAGCGATCGATGAGAGAACATCTGATCCAACGTTAAATCCAGATGATGTTAATTTGGCAACAAGAGAAGGTGCACAGTGGTACCCAGACAAAGATGGTAAGAAGTGGTATTTAATTAGGAAGGAAATAAACAATAGAAAAGATCTTATTTTATCAGGTCCAAAGATTATAGAAGCTATTCCTGTGATTGATCAAAAAGGAGTAGCAAATTATGTGGTTTCATTTACCTTAGACAGACAGTTTGTAGAAGTGTTTAAGAACATTACAAAAGAATTATATGTCCCTGAGCAAATTCTGAACAGTGGAGCAACACAATATCAGATAGCCCTCAAAAAGAGGTTAGCAATAGTCCTCGATGATAAAGTTCAATTTGTTGGATTTGTTGTAAGTCCTATAGAAGATGGTAAAGGGCAAATTAGGGGCAACTTCACGTTCGACGAAGCAAAAGAACTTGCAGCAATATTAAGAAGTGGTGCGCTTCCTGCAAGACTTGAAAAAACAACTGCAAGCTTAGTTTCTCCATCACTTGGAAAGGATGTGCTAGAACAATCTTTAAGGGCAGGTATAATTGGTGCTATATTAGTTATGGGATATATGCTAGCTTTCTACGGTGTAATGGGTATAGTTGCGGTAATTGGTATTTTCTATGCATTAATAATCATATTTGGTTTCTTAGCCGGTACAGGTGCAATACTTACCTTACCAGGTATTGCAGGTATTATATTCACTATCGGTACTCTTGTTGATGGTAACATAATAATTTACGAAAGAATCAAAGAAGAAATAAGAGCGGGAAAGACAACCAAAGCGGCTATAGAAGTTGCGTTTTCCAGATCGTTCTGGACCTTGTTCGATGCGAATTTGACAACAATCATTGCTGCTTTGTTCTTGTATTATTTTGGAACAGGTACTATAAAAGGGTTTGCAATAACAACAATAGTAGGTATATTCTCAGCGATGTTTATGAACCTTGTATTCAGTAAATTCTTGCTCGATGCAATGGCTGCAGAAATTAGAGTTAGAAAGACTGGGGGTGCGCAGTAATGAAAATTGATTTTGTTGGTAAGAGATACTACTTTATATCTTTGTCTATTGTTCTTATTGCCGTGTCTTTAATAAGCTTTTTTGTAAAAGGTTTCAACCTCGGTCTTGAATTTCTCGGTGGAAGCGAAATGGTAATAAAAACTTCCCAGAATATGACACTATCACAGATAAGGGAGAAGATATCATCGGTTGCTCCAGAGTTTGCCAAGGCTAGAATAATAGAAGTTCATGCACTTGGTCAGGCTGATGAAAAAACATTTTCAATAGTGGTTGCTCCAAAAGATGAAAAAGGTAGTTTAAGAGTATACTCTGCTGATGAAAAAGCTGAGCTTTCAAAAAAGGTTGAGCAAATTTTAAATACAAAGGTTGTATCTTTTAACGAAGTTAGCGGAGATGCTGCAAATGAAATAAAAAATCTTACATGGAAGGCAGTAGTCTTCACACTTATTGGTATACTTGCGTATGTAGCATTGAGGTTCAAATTTGCATTTGGAGTAGGTGCGGTCTTAGCACTTATTCATGATGTTGTGATTACCCTCGGATTTTTCTCAATCTTTGGCATTGAGATGAATATTGCTGCGATTGCGTCCCTTCTTACACTTGTTGGTTATTCTGTTAATGATACAATAATAGTTTTTGATAGAATAAGAGAGTTTGGAAGGAAGTTCAAAGGGAAGGATATGGCATCAATTGTGAATGATAGTATAAACTCAGTTATAATAAGAACTATAAACACATCACTCACAACTTTCTTCACCGTTCTGATGCTTTTACTTTTCTCAACTGGTAGTATCAAATCATTTGCTTTTGGAATGACAATAGGTGTTGTTGTAGGTACATATTCATCAATCTTTATAGCATCTCCGATAGTGATAAAGTGGGTTAAATCCCTGTAATTTTCAACTGATAGACTCGGGGGCACCCACAGTGCCCCCGTTTTTGTAATTTCTGTCGTTTTGAAATTTTTCTTGGGAGGTGATAACTTGGCAGTTTTAATTTCCTCGATCTTAGCAGGTGTGGTGTTAATTATTTATTTAACACTCTCTGTGCTGGACAAGAGTACTGGAAATGAAAAAACAGATAAGATCTCGAGAATTATTCAGACTGGTGCTCGTTCTTTCCTTTTCCAAGAATATGCTGTGTTTTTCCCAATAGTAGTGATTCTCTCCCTAATTTTTACCTTTTCAACAGGTTATAAAGCTGCTTTATCGTTCATGATAGGGTCGATTTTTTCTGTTCTTGCAGGTTTTTTTGGTATGATGATAGCAACAAAATCAAATGCGAGAACTGCTTGGGGGGCAACAAAAGGAGTTGGGGAAGCACTTGATATTGCTTTCTCAGGTGGAGCGGTTATGGGATTAACTGTATCAGTACTTGGGTTATTTGGACTTGCGTTGGTGTATCAGATATTCGGTTTGCAGGAAGTTAGCTTTTATTCGCTCGGTGCATCATTTGTGGCTCTATTTGCAAGAGTCGGAGGTGGAATATACACAAAGGCTGCTGACGTCGGAGCAGATATAGTGGGTAAAGTTGAAGCAAATTTGCCAGAGGACGATCCAAGAAACCCAGCCGTTATAGCTGATAATGTTGGGGACAATGTTGGAGATGTTGCTGGTATGGGTGCGGACCTTTACGAATCGTACGTAGGTTCGATCTTCTCTGGTATTGCACTTGGATACCTATTTTTTGGTGAAAAGGGAGTATTAAACACTCTTTATATTGTCGCGTTTGGATTGATTTCGTCTATATTAGCAATAATATTTGTAAAAGTTTTGTCGAAACTCAACACTGAACCGGCCCTTGCGTTAAGAAGTGGTACCATAGCTTCAAGCATTATATTTTTGATATTGTCATTTGCGTATGCAATTTTGGAGAAAAATTTGAATATATTTTGGATAGTTTTAATAGGTAACGTTGTAGGGGTTGCCATAGGGTTGATAACTGAATGGTACACATCGGGTAAAAAGGTTGAAAAACTCGCACACTCAGCTGCGATGGGACCTGCTAATGTGATAATTAGTGGAACTGCACTTGGCATGGAGTCAACAGCAGTAATAACTATATTGATAGCAATTGGTACACTTCTGTCCTACAAGATAGCAGAACTTTACGGAATAGCGATGGCAGGTGTAGGGATGCTTGCAACACTTGCGATGAATCTTTCTGTAGACGCGTACGGTCCCATAGCTGATAATGCCGGTGGTGTGGCTGAAATGTCTGGACTTGACAAAAGTGTCCGTGCAATTACGGATAAACTCGACGCACTTGGTAACACGACAGCCGCCATGGGAAAAGGATTTGCTATAGGTTCTGCTGCTTTGACGGCTATAGCCTTATTTGCAAACTTTGGTTCGGCGGCGCGTATACAAGAACTACAACTTCAAGATCCAAAGATGTTTATTGGAGCACTTATAGGTGCTATGTTGACATTTTTCTTCTCTGCTTTGACAATGAACGCTGTTGGTGATGCCGCAAACGATATGGTTGAGGAAATAAGAAGACAAATAAGAGAAATTCCTGGAATTTTATTAGGTGGTGCTGAGCCAGATTATCAAAGCTGTATAAAAATAGCTACAAAAGGTGCACTAAAGCGAATGGTATTGCCATCGATACTTGCTATATTATCACCCATAATACTTATGGTAGGCTTAGGCGTGCAATCAGTTGCTGGGTTATTGATAGGTTCCACTGTTACTGGAGTTGCACTCGCTATCTTTATGGCAAACTCTGGTGGTGCATGGGACAATGCAAAAAAATATGTAGAAGAAGGGCACCTTGGTGGGAAAGGTTCATTTGCACATAAAGCTACGGTAGTTGGTGACACAGTAGGCGATCCATACAAGGATACCGCAGGACCTTCTCTGAACATACTGATAAAATTAATGGCAATAACATCCATAGTTTTTTATTCAATAGTGGGGAGGTGGTTATAAATGAGAAGAATAGGTGTGTTGTCTGTTGGTAACGATTGCCCTGGATTGAATGCAGCTATAAGATCTATTGTTGTTAATGCAATTGAACAAGAAATAGAAGTCATGGGAATAAAAGACGGCTTTGAAGGACTATTAAAAGATAAAGTGGATATACTTGTGAGAAACAATGTATCGGGGATACTTCACCAGGGTGGTACAATACTTGGTACTTCCCTTTTTATTCCAGAGAAAGATGAAGAACTTGTAGCCATTAAAAACAAGACAATTCAATATGGAATCACTGGTTACTTACTCCTTGGTGGACGAAATGCAGTTAGAAGTGCACTGAATTTACAGAAATATGGTATACCAAGCATCTTAGTTCCAGCAACAATAGATAACGATTTATCATTTACGGACTTTTCCATTGGCTTTATCACTGCATTAGAACATGTAACACAGGCACTTGATATTATACACTCAACGGCGGAATCACACCATCGGGTTATGATTGTAAAAACAATGGGTGCTCCTGGTGGATGGCTTGCAACATTTGGTGGACTTGCTGGAGGGGCAGATTTTGTTGTCACTAACTCTGACGTACTAGAACCGAAGGAACTTATAAGAACTATACAACACAGATACGAAAGTGGTAAGCGATTTTCCATAGTAGTTGTCGAAGATGGTGTGCAACTACCAGAAGAGATATTGGAAGAATGTAAATGTTCTTATGAAACAGACCCTGCCGAAGTAATAGGGTTATACATCGGTAAAAAGCTTGAACTTGAGTGGAGGTACACAAATCTTGGATACATTCAAAGAGGTGGTACACCTGCAGCAATAGACAGAATAATAGCAACTCAAATGAGTTCAAGGGCTGTTGAGCTTGTAAAAATGGGCAAATTTTACCATGCAGTTGGTATAAAAGGTTTCATAGTTACAGAAGTACCATACAGTGAAACATTGCTGAATATCCGACCTGTAGATTATTATATAAAGCAACTCGCCAAGCGATTCTACTAATTTACATCTCAATGAGTGTAACAAAAATAAGATCTGTAAAACGTAATTTTGTTGGCCAAAAAAATGGTTATAATGTAGCTGAAAGCTTTATCTATGGGAAAACTCCTTCACGATTAAACAAAACAAAGCGGCTTGTACTAAAGCCGCTTTCTTTTTTAAAAAAGCTCTATCACACGCTTAGAGACAATTAGTTTTTTAACAATTTTGTATTCTCAAGAATCTTTTTCAAAGCTTCTAAGTCAGTTTTAGTTATAAATTTATCGGGCTTTTTAACAAAATCTAAAACTGGTATTATCCGCAAAGAATTTTTCCCATTCTTGGAAAAGCGATGTCTCCAAGTTATTATTGGATTGACCACAATGGCACCTTGCTCTGTGTCGTAAGAAACATTTAGAATAACCCCTACATCCGTGTATGGTTCTAGCATATTTGAGACAAAGTTTCCAAGAGAATATGCTATAACTTTTTTCTTGCCGTTGTAGTTAACCACATCTACTCTTTGTAAGACATGTGGGTGTGAACCTACAACAATATCGGCACCATTTTCTATGCACAGTTTAGCTATTCGTTCTTGCTCTTTTGTTGGATTTCTCATGAATTCAACACCAAAGTGGAAATGTACGACAACTATATCTGAATTTTGACGCATCTGCTTAACAGTTGAAAGTACAACATGGTCATTTATATAATCAAACATATAAGCATATTCACGTTGAATAGGTATGCCATTAGTAGAAAAAGTAAAGCCCGCGAAAGAAATCTTTACACCATTTACCTCAACAATAGAATACCTTGGTTCGTCGGGTGACAATCGTCCACCAACCGAAGTGAAACCATAGTTTCTAACTTGCTGAATCGTCCTTCTCAAACCATTTGTACCTGTGTCGAGCATATGGTTGTTTGACACATTTACAACATCAAAACCTGCCCAATGTATCGCCTCTAACACTTCATCGGGAGAGGAAAATTTCGGTACACCTGTGTATGGAGGTCCTCCGAGTGTTGTTTCAAGATTACAAAATGCAATATCAGACGAGGAGATTATATCTTTCACCTCGGAAAATATAGGCTTAAAATCATATCCAGAAGGTGTTTTAAACATCTCAAGAATAGATTTTGGAAACATTACATCTCCAACAAAAGAGAAATTCACAACTGCAGAAAGCGAAATTGAGCAAAAAATTATCAATAACAGGAGAAAAAAATCTTTTCTCACACCAAGCACCCCCAATGCATTTAATCCTATTAATAGAGCTCAGAATTTTTCATAGTTATTATAACATTGGACCATTTACAATTCAATAAAAAAACCGCCACATTCAAAAAATGGCGATTTTTTTATATTTTACATTTAGAACACTCTTTAAAAGATTTATTTTACTCGAGCAATTTCTTGTACTTTCTTATCCAATGATTGCATGAAAAAGATGCCTGAGTAGATGTGTTACCGTGCCAAAGGCAAACACCTTTTGTTCCTTCAGAAAGTGTGGACACGCAGCTGTTTTCCCTTTTTCTGTATCCAGTCCAAAATAAGCACGTCAAACAAACGTTTTCATCTGTGTCTTTTGAGTACTTATTCGTATCAATCTTAAATTTTGATACTTCAGCATCCGTCATGCTCGCTGATCCCCCTTGGCTAGCTTTCGCTACTCGCGCAGAAGAGTGACTTGCATTATCTCCAAAAAAATTATACATTTGATCAGTTGCACAAATTTATCTACTAAATATATTTTATTTTTCAAATAGGTTAAAATCCTGTTTATACCAAAAGTTCGACAAAACGCACCAAATTTACCATCCTGATTTAAAATTCTTAGAATGCAAAAGAAAACATTGCAAACGATAGAAAAAATGAGAAAGAAAAAGATAATTCAAGAAAATTAGTTATAGAAAACTAACCAAAGTTATCGGCATTACAAAATAGACATAAGAACAGAGGGGATTGAATGATAAAATATAATCGATTTTATCGGTAACGTTACCAATCATTCAATGAACAACTAGTTGTGCTGAACATTTCACAACAAAATCTTATATTACAATCTGTTTTAATATTTTCAAATCTCTGTTCGAATCTCTGGAGGTGTTGCACAATGGAGAGGTTGCCCATGTGGAAGAAATGGATGTACGCACTTGGACAATTGGGGTGGTCACTTACGAGTTTTTCAATAGGAAATGTGTTGGTGTATTTCTACATGCCACCGGAAGGTATCAACTTTCCTCAATTTATACAGAAAGGCATAGTATTTGCGGGCTTGACAATTGTTGGATTGGTGTTGGGAGTATCGAGGTTTTTTGATGCCATTACTGATCCCTTAGTGGCAACTTTGTCTGATCGAAGCAAAATGAAACTTGGAAGGAGAAGGGGATTTTTAGCAATCAGTGTCTTACCGTTTGCTGTACTTTCCTTTTTGCCATTTTTGCCACCGTCAACAAGTTACAATTTAAACACTGTTTGGTTGTTTGCAACAGTTATAGCATTTTACTGGTTTATGACTATGTACGTTACGCCTTTTTTTGCTTGGATGAGCGAGCTTGGAAAAGATCCAAATGAAAGGCTTCAATTAAGTACAATGATTTCAATTACCTGGGCAATAGGGTATGTAATCGGTACTCAGGTATATCTGTTCCAAGGAATGCTTGAAAATGCTGGTTTTCAACCTCTTAGAGCATTTCAGATTGTTACTGTCGTCTATGGTATCTTAGGTTTTATTTTTATGATTCTACCGGTTATATTCATTGATGAGAAAAGGTATTGTGTGCAACACACCATTACTGAGGGTAGTCTAGAGTCTATAATAAATGCGTTTAAAGAGAAAAATTTCACGATTTTTGTTATCCAAGATCTACTTTATTGGGTTGGACTTACGGGAATCAGTCTTGGTTTAGTTTACTATGTGACAATTTTACTTAGGCTTCCAAAAGAACAGGCTTCAAAAGTTCAGCTTATTATGTTTTTGTTATCGTTTGTTTTCTATATACCTGTAAATATATTAGCCAGGAAGTTGGGTAAAAAACGTCTGCTTATGATTGGTTTTATAATATTTGCTTTTGATTTTGCTTTTACATCTTTATTGGGAAAATTTCCTTTTTCTGCTTATGTGCAAAGTTATATAGTTGCTGTTTTGTCTGCTATACCTCTTGCAATCTTTGGAATATTACCAAATGCCATGGTTGCAGATATTGCTGAAGCGCATGGCAGAGAAACCGGAAATTATAAAGCTGGTGTGTTCTTCGGTGCAAGAACTTTTATGCAAAAAATGGGACAAACATTAGCGGGACTTGTATTTCCATCTGTTTTTATAATTGGTTCAAACGAGGTAAATGAATTCGGACTGAGAATAAGTTCGCTGATATCCTTGATATTCATGAGTTTGGGATACATATTATTGATCTTCTACAATGAAAAAAAGATTCTCAAAATACTCGGTTTTACTTCGGAAAAATAATTAAAATAAACAACCTTGGTGTTTTTACCAAGGTTGTTTACTTTCTATCATCTTGATTCTGACAATTTCTATTATTTTTTGAGGAGCTAATTTACTAACTGTTGCGATGTTTTTGTTGGTGTATTTTAGAAAGTCTTCAGCACAGAGTGGGTTGATTAAGTCGAAAATTTTTTCATACTTCTCAAAATCTTCATCGGTTTCAATCTCAACTATATATTTAACGGATACATTGTAAGGTCTATCAAGTTGGATGAACTCATCGAGTACAACCTCGGCTGGTTGAAACATTAAGAAGTATCGAAGTTTTGCAACAACTGGTTTGAAGTAAAGTAAGCTGAAAATTTCGTTTGATGCACTTAATTGATCTTCTTGCTCTTCTCTTGTAAAGTCATTCATTAATTCACCTTTTGTTGCGATTATCCATTCTTCGCTCCCACTGACATCAAATGTGTACCTTATTCTACAACCATTGCTTTTTCCAAACAACTTACAATCGTCAATATACCATTGTACTGCCCCTATTGTTTTAAGTGATTTTTTCATTAAATTCTTTGCTTGCTCATCTGTTATTAAGTACTTTTTTTCACGTTCAAGCTTCATCTTTTCCTCCTGATCCTTTGATGATTAACATTTTTGGACAAGCTTGTACGCTGTCAAATAGTATCAGTGGCAGATTTATTGAACGATTGTTTGTTCTACAGGATAATCAATTTCTTCAAGTTTCTTGACAACTTTTTCAATGTTGTTTGTTTCAATAATTACTTCCTTTTCTGAAACTCTTATTTCAAAATTTTTTTCTCCGATTTCTTCAAGTGCTTTTGAAATTCTCATTTTGCAGTGATTGCAAGAAATATCTGGTACCTTCAAAAGATATTTTGTCATACTGTACACCTCCAAGTAATTTTTAAACTATCAGCTAGAAAGCTTCGATAATCTTAGAGAATTAACGATAACCGTTATTGAGCTTGTAGCCATTGCACCTTCTGCAATCGCGGGATGTAGAAGTCCGAGCATAGCAAGTGGTATAGCGAGAATGTTATAAAAAAATGCGAATATAAGATTTTCTTTTATGATTTTAAATGTTGCTTTTGAAATTTGGATGGCATCAACAACTTTTGAAATCCCTCCCTTAGTTATTATGATATCTGCATTATCTATTGCAAGGTCACTTCCACTGCCTATAGCTATTCCTATGTCGGCTCCTTTCAAGGCTATTGCATCATTTATTCCATCTCCCACCATTATTACCTTTTTGCCTTTGCTTTGAAATTCTCTCAGTACAGATAGCTTATCTTGAGGTTTCGCGTTTGCATAAACGTAATTAATACCTACTGCGTTTGCAATATATCTTGCGGTTTTTTCGTTATCTCCAGTCACCATAACAGGTACAATTCCAAATTCTGAAAGCTTTTTTACAGCCTCCTTAGAATCTTCCCTGAGAATATCTTGAAATACGAAGAAACCAATAACATTGTCATTTTTTACTACTTCTACAACGGAGGCACCTACTGATAAATAATTTTCATATTTTGAAAAATCGCGAGGTTTCCCGATAAAGTAATTTTGACCGTTAATTTTTGCATAAACACCTTCTCCGTGAACCTCGCTGAACTCTTCAAAGTTGATTATTTTACCATCTTTGTTGTCTCTTCCAAGATATTCTACAATAGCTTTGGCAAGTGGGTGGTTTGAATAACTTTCGATAACGCTTAAATATTCTTTGTCCTCAAGTGGACATTGTGCATGTACAACAACGGGTTTGCCTTTCGTTATTGTTCCTGTTTTGTCAAACAGAACATATCCTACTTCCTTAGCTGTTTGGATGGCTTCCGCGTTCCGGATTAGTAATCCTCTTTTCGATGCAATTGACGTTCCTACGATTAGTGCCATAGGTGTTGCAAGACCAAGTGCACAAGGGCAAGCTATCACTACTGTTGTTAAGAAGACAAATATTCCAAAAGAGACTCTATCTTCTATGTGTATTGACCACGGCAAAATTTCTCTTACATTTTTCGTGAGTATATTGAGTGTATCAAAACCAAAATACCACACAATTCCACTCAAAAGAGCCAAAAAAATAATAAGTGGTACGAACCAATTTGTAATTGTATCCGCTAACGCTTGAATTGGTACCTTTGACCCTTGAACTTGCTGAATAAGAGATATCATTTTTGACAAGAAAGTGTCTTCACCTGTCTTTGTAACTTTAATTTTTAATAATCCACTTAGGTTAAGAGAACCACCTATGACTTCATCTCCAACGGACTTAACCACGGGTATAGGTTCCCCAGTAATCATAGATTCATCTACTGATGTTTCCCCATCTAATATAACACCATCCGTTGGAATTCTATCGCCAGGTTTAACAACTACAGTAAATCCCTCTTTTATAGCCTCTATTGGCATCATGAACTCACCTTTCTCAGTAAGTACTTGTGCCTCCTTAGATTGAATGGAAAGCAGCTTTTGTATCTGTTTTGAAGCTTTATCTCTTAGATAAGATTCTATAAACCTACCGACAAGATGAAGTGAGATAATCATCGCACCAATAGTTCCAAATGGGTGTACATTAATCCCAAAGTAGTTAATAATGCTTGTTAACCATGCAGTTACAGAACCGAATATTATCAATGTATCCATATTTGCATGCTTGTGCATTAAGGCTATTAAACAAGCACGTACCGTATCGCGTCCAGCGTAAAAAATTGCTACTGCAGACAAAACAATTTCAAATTCAGAAAAATATGGAATATGAACATTACTCATGTGTAAAAACATTAAAAGCATTAAAGGAATACTAACCGATAGTGAAATGAGCATATTTGTTTTGATACGTTTGAGGCGTTTTTCTTCTATACGTTCAACTGATTCATTTGAGACATCGTATCCAACACTTTGGACTGCCTTTACAAGAGCTTCCTCAGAAATAGGTTTATCCAACACAACAAACGCGGTGTTTGTTGCAAGGTTTACTGCAGCAAATTTAACACCTTCAACTTTTGAAAGTGATCTTTCAACAATCCTTGCACAATTTGTGCATGTCATACCTGTAATTTTTAACGTTTTTTTGTCTTCCAAAAAAAATAACCTCCATCAATTCAGTGGAATCTTACAAGATACATTATTATCTTATCATTTATTGGCTTCTTAGTCAATTAGATAGAACTAATTTATTCTTTGGAATTTATATTTAGGTTCGATGCGAGGTAGTATTTTAAATTATTTGATTTTGCATAATACATTGCGATATCTCCTTTTGTAATCAATTCACCGAAGGTGGAAGCATCTTGTGGATAAAAAACGATTCCGAAGTTACCTGAGATGTTTATTTTAATGTAGTTGTAGTATATATCTTTTTCTATCTCTTCAAGGATTCTATCAATAAAATGTCGATGTTCTTTACAGTCGTAAAGTAAGAACACAAATTCATCTCCACCCATTCTTGCAACAAAATCACTTTTTCTTATCACAACCTTAAATCTTTCACTAAGAACTTTAAGCACATAGTCTCCCACATTATGTCCATAAGCATCATTTACTGGCTTGAATTTTTTCAAATCAAGATACATAAGGCACAAATTTTTATTTTCCCTGTTTGCCAGCGCGATTAGACGTTCACCTTCTATTTCAAGAAAACGTCTGTTGGGAAGCCCGGTAAGTGCATCGTGAAGTGACAGGTATTCCAACCTTTCCTTCTGTTCTCTCAGTTCTTTTTCTAACTTTATTCTTTCAAATATTACTCCTAATTGGTTTGCAAATACCTTTCCTATTTGAACTGATAATTCTGAAAATGCATCGGGATTTGAAAGATTATCGAGATTAAGAAATGCTTTAATTTCGTCGTCAACAACTATTGGGAGGGACAAAGTGGATTTTATTTCGTTAACTCGACCTGCACTTCTTAATATATTTATTTTGTCATCTGTAAGGTTTTTCTTGTCGAAATCCCTTATATTTCGTATTATCTTTATATCTTTTTCAAATCCTTGGGCTAATTCGTGTGGTTTTAGTCTTAAATTTGCAAGAGCCTCAAAATCGTAACCAACAACGGCTGAAAAAACAAACTCTTCACCTTCTTTTGTTAAAACACTACCAGCTTGTGCACCAGGGATTATTTGAACAGCTTTCTGTAACAATAGTTGATAGCTTGGTTCCAAAATACCTTTAAGAAGTGACTGTGTAAGCTCTGTGATAGCCTCGAGTGCTAACTTCTCAGTTGACTCGGCCTGTCTTAATTTTCTTTCTGTGGTAAATAAATATAAAATTGCTAATATTAAGCTTATAGACAGTAAGCCAACAAATATGATTAAATCAGCGATTGAGAACCTAAATTTATACTTCAAATTGTAGATAAAATTAAATCCTGTTTTTGAGATAAGTATATTTCTTACGTGTAACCCGTCTAATATTTTTTGAGCAGGGATTAAAATTGAAACCAATTTGTTCGGTACGTATTTAGTGCCTTCTGTGTTACATATACGAAACTTTATAATTATACTTGTTTCGTCAGATGAGATTTCGAAAAGATCATCTTTTTCTATTTTGTCGATAGTGATTATTACATTTTCAACCTCGGGAAATTCTAATTTTATATCGTTGAGCATTCTTTGAATGAATTCATCGTCGTTGTTTAAAAAGGCACTGTACATCTCTGTCCATTGAAAATAGGAAGCAGAAATACCTTCTGCCAAGATTTCAACAGTTTTTTTAAAAACTTGTATGGTAGAATCAACTATTGAATTTTGGTAATACCAAAAAATACTCAAAGACATTGCTAAGGCTATAGAAATTATAATTATAAAAGAAATTATTTTCTTTTTTAAAAACATTTATGTTCCTCCTTATTATCTTTCTGAAAGATGGTTTCCTTATGTATTTTATCACAAATTGTATTTTTCGAAAACCATACCCCATTCTCAAATGAACTTATACGACTCTATTGAAATTACCTTAGGAGTTGATGTATAATTATATTATAAACTATCAACAGTTCAGGTAGGTGGTCCGATTGTACGAGATATTCGGCGCAGGAAGCGCACTTTATATAAAGAAAGGACGTGGCCGATTAAGTCAGCAAGAGATTAAAGAGATAATTGAGAAATTGTCCGCACTTGGAATCAGGCAAAATTTTGATTTCTTGATAAAGTTTGGAGCAAAAGAAGACGAAAGCATAGAGGAGATTTTACCGGAGGATATAACAGTTCTTATTTCTCCTGATGAAATGGAGGCAAGGGTCAAAATCAATGTCAAAGTAGCCTTTTCTTTTGAAAAGGTTCTTGAGAAGCTTAAAAACTCTGGAGTTGTTTACGGTATTCTTGAAGAAGAAATCAAAAAAAATTTGGAGAAACAAAATGTAGAGTTTGTAGCAGCTATTGGAAAGGTACCGGTAAATGGCGATGACGGAAGAATAGTAATGCATGTTGAATTGCCAAAGAAGAGAATTAGAGAGTTATCCAAGGAAGGTAGGGTAAATCTTTACGATCTTGATATATTCAGATTTGTCAAAAAAGACCAGATTATTGCTGAAATAATTCCTCCAACAGACGGTATCGACGGTATGACAGTCACGGGCAGAGTTCTCAAATCTAAAAAAGGTGAAAAAGCAGTTTACGTTTTAGGTGACAACGTTTATTTGGATAACAATTTGATAAGGGCAAGGATTGAAGGTGTCTTGAAATTTGAGGATAACAAGTTTTCTGTAGACCCCGTGCTTTATATTCCAGGAGATGTGGACATTTCAACAGGCAATATCAATTCCGAGGTTGATGTATACATAAAAGGTTGGGTAAGAGCTGGGTTCAAGGTAATTTCTAAGAAAAATATAACGATAGAAGGTGGTGTCGAGAAAGATTGTATCATACAAGCCGAGGAAAGTGTAACAGTGAAAGGTGGAATTTTCGGTGGTGAAAAGACAGAAGTTTCATGTAAGAAAAATTTGAGTGCTAAATTCATCCAAGATGCAAAAATAAACGTAGGTGGGGATATATTTGTTAACGAGTATATTATGAACAGTGAAGTAAAATGTGAAGGTTCACTTTTCTTGAGTGGTGAAAGTGGAAAACTCGTAAATACGGAACTTTCTTTAAAGTACGCTGCATATGTCAAGGAAATAGTCGGAGGCAAGAGAAAATTGAGGGTTGAAGGTTTTTCTCGAAGGGAACTTGTCAGTATTATCAAGAAACTCGAGGACGAGAAAGAGAAAACAAAAAAGATAATGATCGATCTCTCCATAAGGATAAAAGAATGTGTCACTAGATTAGTTGAAGGCAAGTTAAGTGCACATGAGATGGAAAAAGAACTCAAAATGCAAAAAGAATTTACCGAAAAGTACAAAAAAATGCTTGAAATGTATGGCAAACTTGAGTCAAGAATTGAAGAAATTAAGGATTTATTGTCACATGTTAAAGGTGAAGGAGCTGTCTATATAACGTCAAAAGCTCGAGATTTGAAAGTCATACTTAAAGATAAACCCGTTGACATAGCAGAATCATATTTTAGGGTTTTGTACATAGATGAAGACAATGAGGTGAAGTTCGAATGATGTGTTTTGGAGATCTTGTGGAATACTCAAAAGTTTTCGGGACAACACTCTTAGATGAATATATTCTAAAGTTTTTTAAGAACGTGGTAGCATTAAGAAAGTCAAGTGATTTTTCGGGTTATTGGATTGTGAGTTTTTTTAACGAAGTCTTAGTAGAAGATTTTGTTTTTGATGGCATCGAAAAAGCCAAGGAAGCATTTCATTTTCTTCCTTATGTTTTTGAAATGGAAGAGGTATTGATTTTTTCGAAAGAACCTCTACCAGAAGAATTAAAAAGTATCTACGCAGACTCTGAAAAGTTTAGAAAGTTGACCGATATAGAACAGCGTTTAACAAAGTTTTCTTATCAAATCAGTGGAATAGGTTCGATTCTTTCATCTTTAACTGAACCACTTCCCACTGAACTTCTTTTACCACTTTTTGCAGAAACGATCAGTGAGCTATTTGTAACTTCTGTAGGTGTGTATAGACGCCTCAAGGAACGTTCCCATTTAATCTATTTCGTGGGAAATTTCAAATTCGAGAAGGAGATAGAAACTCCAAAATTCAACGGATTGATATTCGGTAAAACATCGGAGGGCTTTGGATTTGAGTTTGAAGGAAGTGAGGGCGAGAAATTTTATGTATTGCTTGAAAGAAAGGATCTTGAAATTGAAGAACAAAGTATACTCAGCGCTATTGGCCTTGTTTTTCAAAAAGGTAGAGATCTGATGAAAAGTGCAGAAATTTTTGGAAAGAATGAAAAACTTGTACAACAGTATGAATTTATTTTGCGTTCTTTATCTGAGTTTTCTGTTTATGTCTTATCTTCAAAAAACTTTGATGAACTTAAAAAGAACATAGTGGACTATATAGCGGAAGTTTACCAAGCAAAGCATGTATTACTTTATGAAGGAAAGGAAAATCTAAGGCTGACATTTTATAAAACTTTTGAGAAAAGAGCTTTTCCAAATCTGATCACATATGATGAAATTAAAGAAGAACTATCGAAAGCACTTGATTTTTACAGTTTTGAATTGATGGATGAAAATGTATTTATAATTGTAGGCGAGGAAGTGTTACCTGGTTATTTGAGTGAACAAGTAAAGGAATTGATAAAGCAAACGATTTCTACAGAAATACTCAGAGCAATCCAAAATGTATTTTATCACGAACAACTCATCAAGGAAAAGAATGTCGTTGAATTTTACAACACAGTGATATCTTTTATAGTCGAAAATTATCTTGCTTTTCAAGAAATGGCTCCAGAAGATATATTGGATGTTTTCGAAACTTACAGTAAAAGCTTTTTCCCATTTGTTATAAAAGGTATATCTCTCTATGACAAGTATGTGTACGGACAAATAGATAGCTTAAATGAACTAATGATAAAAAATGTTGCATCAGTTTATGGGAAAGTTTATTACGAATTAAAGAGGCCTTTAACCTTAGAAGATGAAAAACTTCTTGTGTTAAGTAGCATTGTTCTGTTTAGTTCCATAGAATATTCCATCTTACTTAATAAAAATTCATTCTCAAAAGAGGACATTTTGAGATTTGGTGAATTCAGATCTCTCAGAAAATCAAAAGACGAACTGGCTATAATTGAAGGTAAAGATGACTTAGCAACTGTTACTATTGACTTTGGTGATAGGTGTTACAGCATTTTGCCGAAGATATTCTTAGAATAAAATGTTAAAAAGGAGAGGAGCTTTGTGATATTTACACTTACAATGAATCCTTGCCTTGATAGGTATATATATGTTGATGAACTTATCGTTGACGATACAATTCGTGCAAAAAAGGTTGTTGATTATCCCGCTGGAAAAGGAATAGATGTGTCGCGGGTTATAAGAGAGCTTGGTGGTGTTTCAATAGCTATTGCTCTTGTTGGAGGAGACACTGGACGCAAACTGGAGGAAATGCTTGATAAAGAAGGTGTTATTTATAGCTCAATCAGAGTTCCGCAAGAAACAAGAATGAATGTGATTTTAGAAACGAGCAAAGGTCAGTACAGAATAAGTATGCCAGGAGAAAAAATAAGTGTTAAAAAGCTGCAGGTAGTTCTTGAGGTATTACAAGCACTTGTAAGAGAAAAAGATACAGTTGTTGTTTCCGGAAGTTTGCCTAAGGGAGTTGCTTCAGAATTTTATACTGGTATAATTTTTGCTCTCAAGCAATGGGGAGCAACGGTTTATTTCGATGCTGATGGTGATAAGCTAAAAGCAGGCTTAATTGCTCAACCTGACTATATAAAACCTAACCTCCATGAATTTCAAAGACTGATAGGTAAACACATCTCTTCTAAGGACGAAATAGTTTCCGAAGCAAGAAAAGTGATAGAAGTTCACGAACTTAGTGGTATATTGCTAACTCTTGGTGGCGAGGGTGCTTATTTCATTTCAAAAGAAAAAGTGCTCTTTACAAAAACAATTAAGGTAAGTGTAAAGAGTGCTGTTGGTGCTGGAGATTCATTCTTGGCAGGATTTGTTCTGAAAAAATCTGAAGGAGCAAGCGATGAAGAGGCATTGAGATGGGCTAACGCTGCAGGAACCGCAGCAGTAATGACACCTGGAACAAGACTTTGTAGAAGGTCGGATGTTGAAAAGCTAATTGACAAAATATTCGTAGAAGAATTAAATTGTTAAATTGTTGTTATGTTTTTCCATAAGATTCGTAAGAATTAATTTCGTTTCTCATCGAATTCTAAGATTCCAACTTCGGTTTTTCTAAATTCATTTGAGAAATTAACTCCAAAAAATTTTTCTTGAATTGTTCAAATTCTTGTAGTTTATCGTATAGATTCTCTATCTTGATGCTTTTTGATAGAGTTTCGTAGTATGCAACGTATTCACCAAATTTTTTAACTTGCTTACCAGCATTCTTGCTAAATAGATTTTTTAAGTCTTCATAAATTGACGAATTCACAAGCATACCAAACATTTCTTCAGGATAAAGTTTGTAATCTCTTAAAAATGGATCTTGTGTTTTTGTGTATAATTTACCAAATAAAGACCTTTTTGAGATTGCAAAATCTGGAAAATTTTGCAATTCATCGGGTATCATTTCCAAAATTCCATAAGTATAAGGAGCTGGGTTTTTTTGATTAGCAACAACCTCGAAGAAATAACTACCATGAGAAAGTTCTACAATAAAATCAAACCTTAACAGCAAAACAGGGATATTTCTTACCTTTTCAAAAATTTTAATGATGCTCTTATGTTCCTTACTTTTTGCCTCTATTATTCTATATCCCAGGCTATTAAAAATCTTTTTCCTCTGTTCATAGTTTGTTTTGTTAACTTTGTAAACCGTATAAATTATTAATCCATCGGCAATAAATACTGAAATTAAAAGAAAAATCATAATTGTATATGACATAGATCCTTCCCTCCTTTAGAACAAAATCAAAAGCTAACCTTTTACCAATTTAATCCCGTAAACTTCAAACACTGAACAAACAGGTTCATAGGGACAATTCATTGGACCAAGCTTTCCATATCCGCGACATTTTCTGGTCTGTTTTGATCCTTTTGGAACGTCAAACTCCTGATTTTCCGTGGTAGAAATTTTGTTTATAAAACTTTTCGAGGTTGGGTCTATAAACACGGGAGTAAAGTCACCATTTAGAGATATTTCATTAAGCAGTTCAGTTAGCCAGTCGATAAATTCTTTTGTTTCAATGACAATAAAGTTATTTTTTTCCTCTCCTTCAGTTTTTACTTTGAAAACTAAATACTGTGATTCACTTATTTCCTTCTTTACATATGAGTATTTGTAACCTCCATTACTCAACTTTGTTGCAAGTAAAATAAGATAAAAATCTACGGGTTTATCTTTTGGAATCAGATCGTTTTCTGAATTTGAAATTACATAATCATACAATAATAACTGCTCGATTTGAGAGTTATCAGTGGATGTTGAGTGTTTGTAATCTATTATCGCATATGCAGGTCTATCAATCGGGGTTTTCTCATCTTCCATTGCATAGTTTTGCTCTACTTTGTCTATCCTATCAATGCGGACTATTAAATTGTATTTTCCGTGATTTATTCTAAATTCTTTTTCTAAGGCAACGGTATTTTCAGATATTAAATTTGCATTAGTTTTCTTTCCGTCTTTTCCTGGTTTAAAAGACTTTGCGTTGAGTTTTATTATTCTTCTTGATTCTACAAAATCTCTTAGCAAAGGTATCAATGATTTCAAAATTTCATTGACTTTCATTTCCCGAGGTACAGAATATTTCCATATGCCTTCGGAGAATATAGAACTATATTCTTCACGTATCCAGTTTTTTACCTCATCTTCGTCTATATGAAACCCAATTGGTTTTTCAAAAAATCTTCTCAACACTCTGTGGACAATTAATCCAACACCTATCGATAATTTTTCGCTTGATTTTACTGGTTTGCTGACATCTGCTATAGATGAGTAATAAAATTGCAGCGGACAACGTAAGTAGTTTGATAACTTCGAGTGACTGAAGTCAAACACATTAGTTTGTCCGACAATGAAATCAAAAGGTTTAATATAAAATTTTTGTTTTGTAGAATTTTTCAACTTATAAATTTTGTAGTCGATTTCTTTAAATATATCGTTTATTGTGAACGTTGCTTGCTCGTAGACGTTACAGAATTCGGAGATATACTTTGATCTAACAAGCTCTTCGCCAGTGTTTGTAGCACGAGGAAATAACAACTTTGCACACTCAGAAAAGACGAAGGATAAGATCACGTTTCTACGTTCGTTATTTTCAAGTACCTCGTATATCTTTGAACGTTCGTTGTTTGTTCTGTACAAGAGAGGATTTATCTTGTTTATTGAAGGATAGTAATCATCAGTGAATTCCACAAAAAATTTGTACTTCTTTGTTACAAACCTTGCTGTTGATATGTCAATAATATCAATTACATTAGCCGATTTAAATGTGTCCCTATACCCAACTGTGTTTAGAAGTACTTGGAGAAATTTAAATATCCTATCCCAGCTCTTAAGTTCTTTCACAATATTGCTTTCTCTTAGTTTTTTTATGTACATTTCTAACTTGTTCAACACCTCAATAAATTTAGAAAACGCATTCAGTTCCTTTCCAAGACTCTTAATAGTTGAAAAAGTTGAATAGGAAGACTTGGTTTTGCCAAGTTTACTGAGCGTGTCGTTAGAGTTTATAAATTTCTCGATAAACCCCCTATACCAATCGAAAAAGTCCACATCGTTTTTTCTACTTTCATGTATATCATCCAATATTTCGAAAGTTCTTTCCATTATATGTTTAAAATTCTCCAATTTTTCTAATCGTTCCTTTACCGAAGCCATTACATCTATCTCTTCTTCATCTTCACTTTCTTCACCATCGAATTCTTGCTCATTTTGTTTCAACTTTCCTTTCAGAAATTCAATATCTTCGTTGAGGTTTTTGAAGTAAACTTCCTGCCTTTTTTCTTTATCCTTCATTTCAGATGGTGTTAGGTTTATCGAAAAATAATTGTATTCTTTAAACAGTTGTTCTATCTCGTCCATTGTGAGAGTTCTTTTTTGGACAAGAAAAGATTGGGTCATATTAAGTGTGTCTTCTTTGTTGGAATTTTTTTTAATTCCTAACAATGGAGATTCGATCAAGGCGAGCAAGTCCTCACTATTATAGTTGTTTTCAATAGTTACTAAGGGTTGCAATAAAATTTTAACAATTTGGCTCTCCACAAGCGAATTTTTTCCACTGTATCTGTATGGGATCTTCGCTTCTTCGAATTCATCCATTATCCGCAAGCTAATGGTTGAATTAGGAACAACAATACCTATATCTTCTGGTTTTACTCCATCCAAGAGCAATTTTTTGACTTCTTTAACAATATATTGGTACTGAAAGTAAACATTTTCTGTATCCACGCAAGAGATGTCGTTTTTTTCTAAAAGCTTCTTAACACTGATACTCTCTTCTGGACAAAGTGTGTAGTCAAATTGGAAATTCAATTCTTCAAGAAACTTGTATATTTCTCTGAGAGTCTCAAACGGTTCGTCTTCTATTTTTTGCCAAACAAAGAAGATAACATTTTCGCTTTTTTCAATCATCTCTTTTAAAGCTTTTTGTATTAGAAGTGGCATATCGAAAAAGCCACTTATTACAAGATATTTCCTTTGCTTTTCTATATGCTTTGCATTATTAATATACCAATTGTACACACTAATCGGGTCGTAAACACTTCTTGACTGAAGCATTTTTACTGCCTGTTTTATGTTTGTAACTATATCTCTTACTATTTGTGCAAACGTGCTTTCGTCATTTAAAATACTTTGAACAAGAGCGTAATGTCCAGTTGTTTCTATTTGTTCACCGTACAATTCTAATTCCCAAAGTTTTTCAAATATCTCTACAATATATTGAATGATCGTGTTCGATTTTGACAAAGTCCTTAGAAGCAGAATCCTTTGGTTATCAACGTTATCTTCGCTTTTTCTTGCTTCTTCGTACATTTCTTCAATAGTTTTTGATATGTAAATTGTATAAAAGTCTCTATCGAGTACTTCGGCATCATAGTTGCTTTGCAACAGCAATTCGGTAACGTATTGGTTTATGACTAAAAACGCGTTCCTATTTAACGTCTTGCCCATATTCTGAGCCATTTTATCTGCAATTTGGCGTGTGTAGAAACCAGTTGGACCTATGAAAAGAAAATCGAAAGGATTCTCTAAATAAATTTGTTGTATTTGAGATACTATCAAATCAAAATGTTCGTTGTTTACTGGAATGACGAGGGCTTTTTTATTTTTTTCCACTGTTAAATCACCACCTCAGCTGATTCAAACAGTCTGATTTTTTCAGCGATTTGCTCTGTAAATTTTTCATCCGGACATTCTACGGTAACAACCCAGCCGGTCTTTATATTTACAATATAACCACGTTCCACTTTTCCAAAGTCTTTCAGAAGATACATGTAAAATTGCATTTGAAATATAAATTTTTCTAGTTCTAATGTTCCCCAACTAAGATAAGTACACTTAAAATCAACGACATAGATCTTGTTATCCTTAAAGAAAACTTTATCAGGTATTCCAAAAAGCACGTATTTTTTTTCGTTTACTTCAAAGTGTTTGGCAAGTCGCCATTCTGATAATACCTTACTGTTTTCAAATAATTCTTTCAATATATGGGCTTTCAAAATTCCTTGTGGTATTTGACCAGTTTGTGCAAGATATACAATCTGGTTGTATTCATTCACACTCATAAGTTTTCTGTGAATCTGTTTACCTTCCAAAATCTCAGAAGAAGATTCTAAGAATTTGGATAACTTATCCGATATTTTGGATGGATAGCTTATGAGATTCTCTGATTCATTTACTTCTTCCAAATTTTCATGATCAATTTCAAAATCACTTTTTTCGTCTAAAATACCGGAAAGGATAGTCGGGGATAAGTACCTTTTGTACGCCATTTCGGAAAGATCGCTTATCTGTTTTTCAACAATAGCTTCATCCAGAATCTCTTGTTCATCTTTGGGATATTCATTATCTTGTTGAGATTTTAAATTTATTTCTTCTAAAAAATTCTTACTGATATTTATTAACATTCTGTGTTCATCATCATGCTTTCTTTCGAAAATTTTTTTCGCCGTTAATGCCTTGTTTTTATTACCATCGGGTAGTAAAACTACAAATAGCATATCCTTAGCACGTGTTATTGCAACGTACATTTTTCTAAGCAACTCCGTTTCATCAAAGATGACTTCCGCTTCGAGCTGTTTTATAAGTTCTTTATATTCTCCACTGTCGCTATTAATTTCATCCTTGAATTTATCCAAAAATCGCTTTATGTGCAGATACCTACCATCACCATCATCACTTACCGGAAACATAACATTTTCCTCATCTTTCTCCGATTCGCTATTTCCAACCAAAAACACTATATTAAATTCCAGACCCTTTGAGGCATGCACAGTCATCATCTTTACTACATCATTTTCTTCGGAAACTTGGGAAGCTTCCATTTCTTGCAAGTCAGTTATTTTCTCAAACAGTCTCGTCAACTCAAGGAAAGAATTAGCCTGTTGGTTGAATTCGGATGCTTGGTCCATCAATTTCTTTACATTCTTTAGTTTTTGTTCAGAACCCTCAAATTTAGCAATTTTGGTTAGATAATTGCTCTCTTTGATAAAATTTTTCATGACCTCTGCTGGTCTTAAGAAATATTTCATTTCGTCGTACTTTTGAATAAGTTGTATCATCTCTAAGACATAATTTGGTAAAGAACCTGAGTTTGAGAGTTCCTTTGCTGCTTGGAAAAACGAATATGTTCCTTCCTTATCCTTGATTTCTTTTGCTTTAGAGACTATTTTGTGGAATATCTTAAACTTGTCGAAAGAATCTTTAACTTCGGTGTCTTCAAAAAACGGTGTGAAGAAAAATTCCATGAAGTTGTAATTATTGTTTGGGTTTTGAATAACATTCAGTGCGCTTATAATTGATTTGATCTCTGGCCTTTTGTAAAAGCTTCTTCCTTTAACAACGTACAGTGGTATATTAAACTTTGCAAACACATCTTTGTACGTGTCTTCTACATTGCTAAGTTTGTAAGAAAGAATGGTTATATCTTTGTAAGTGATCTTTCTTTTTACAGGCTTTAATCCGGAAGAGTCTTTTTCAAAAAACGTCATCTCCTTGCCCACTAACTCGTTAATCACTTTTGCTACCAACAAAGCCTCCATGTAGGTATTATTATTAAGTTTTTCTCTATCATTTATACACATATAAACAACTCTGCGAAGATTATAACTTTCTTCCAAGTTAACTTGTGGAAGTGTTTCATTCTCACAACCTTGATTGTTTGCATTTGAGATGTCATCATCCAAAAAGAAAAGTTTATCGTACAATTCCGGAAATCTGAGTCTGAAAACTTCGTAATAATTAACGCCATTAACTTCATCTTCTGAATTTGAACACGGCGAATCAGATTTTATTTTCGAACAAAATATTGCTTCTTTAGAAACATAGTTGAAATACTTTACTAAATCCTTGTGTGAACGAAAATTCGTTTGTAAAGAAAGAATTTTATACTTTTCTGGACTATCTTTTTGTTTTTTTTCAAATTCGTTCATGGTTTTAATGAACACTGATACATCAGCACCACGAAATCTATATATCGATTGTTTTCTATCGCCTACATAAAAAACATAATTTTTGTCTGTATGGAGCATCTCAAATAGTCTTCTTTGTAAGTCATTTGTGTCTTGATATTCATCAACGATAATATATTTGAACCTTTCTTGATATTGTTTCCTAACCTGTTCTTCGTTTTGGAGTAAACTTATAACCTTCTCAAGCGTACCTTTGAAGTCATATTCGAAATTATCGAGAGTCTCTGCTTCGTATAGCTCTACAGCAATTAGACACATTAGCCTGAAAACGTTCAACGATGTTCCGACTTTTTTGAATAAACTTAAAAGTCTCTCACTTATCTTAGAATAGTTTAATTCTATTCGCCAATTCTTCACAACGTTTGCTATATGTTTTTTAACAGTGTCGATATTTTCCAGTCTTTTGAAAAGTTCAAGTATAGCTTCCTTATTTTGTCTTAGTTCAGAAACATAGTTTTCCAGTCTTTTCCTTCTTTCTACTGGAAGCGTTTGTCGAAATTTAACATCAATATCTTCGTATATTTGAAAAGCAACTTCTATGGCGTATTTTGAAACATTATCTATTATTTTCATCTGCTTAAGCTCGTTTATTATCTTGAAATTTGGATCAACACCAGCAGTTATATTTTGTTCGACTAAAATCCTTCTGCATAAACTATCTATTGTTGAGATAACAGCACGAGACATATTTGAATAAACACGCTGCCAGTAAATATTTGACGTTGCCTGAATTTTCTTTCTTACTTCACTCATAATTCTATCTTTCATCTCATTTGCTGCTTTATTAGTGAATGTTACAGCCAAAATATTGTCGACAATATCAGGTTTGTTATAATTCTCCCAATATTCGAGAATACCCATATAGTAATTTGTGAGTGTGTAAGTTTTGCCGGTGCCTGCAGAAGCAGAGATAAAATAATTACAATTTGGATTCTCACGCACTAACTCAGCCGGTGACTTTATCATGGATCTTTCCCTCCAAATGATTATGATCCGGTTCCGATCTTCAAAATAGATTTAAATGTCTAGCTAACTTTCCTAATTTATAATTCTACCATAATCCTGTTTCATTGCTGCCATTGACTTTCCGGTCCATTTGTGATACTATATATAGTAGTGCATATTGTCAAAGACACAATATAAAGTTATCAAGAGGATTTCTCGAGGGGGAGAGTTTATGGTATTTTCAGAGCTTGGTAACTCTTTTGGGCTTATCAGAAGTGTGAGGGTGACTTATGGAGATCATCCAAATTTACCTTCGATTAGCGTTTATTTCCAAGGTTGTGATGCTATTCCTAAGTGCATTGGTTGTCACAACCCTGAAACTTGGAAATTTGATAATACTTACAAAGTTGAATTTTCTCATCTTCTAAAAATTTTGGATAGAAAAATTGAGCAGCTGTTAATTTCACACAAAGTTATATCCCTTGCCTTGCTCGGGGGTGAACCTTTGACAAAAATAAATAGAGAAATAGCATATTTGCTTGCAAGGTTTGTAAAAGAGAAATATGGAGAGAGTGTAAGGACTATATTGTATACTTGGAGAAGTTTCAAAGAGCTACTTTATTTAGACATTCCTTTGGATTATTTTGATGAGTTCGTACTTGGAAAGTATGTCAAAGAATATGATACAGGTTCATTTCCTGCATCAAAAAATCAAGTTTACATAACAAAAGATAGGCTGCTTCCAATATTGCAAGGTTTGACGGAATGGGGGGAGAAAGTATGTCAGAATTATTAAATTTTTTATCATTAATGAGTTTTTCTCCTGATTTTGTTGAAGAGTTCAAAAAGACTCCAGAGAAGCTTTTAGAACTCGAAGGTCTAGGTTGGCAGCTTGATATTAATAAATTCACAAAGCACTTTTTCAACAACGGCATACTGGATTCATCGATAGATTCAAACGCAAATGTTAGAAGCACAAACGTTTATACTTATTTCAATGAAGTTGTAAAACCATGGTCTAAGTTGTATTCGCTTTACTATGTTTACGAGAGAATGAAAGATTTATTTGGACAGCGAGAGGCAGAAAAATTTTTAAAATACCAGCTTTATGGCGATATATATCTGCACGATGCGCATCACGCTGCATTCGAACCATATTGCTATGCTTATTCGCTACGATTAATAGTTGAAAAAGGGTTGTTTTTTATCGATAGCATCAAATCGGTGCCTGCAAAGCATCTTTCTTCGTTTATACAACATGTAATACAGTTTGTAATGTTTGCCTCCAACCAGCAATCAGGGGCAGTTGGTTTACCTGACTTTTTTGTCTGGCTTGCTTATTTTTACAATAAAGATCTGAAGGCTGGAATTATTCCGGAAGATCAGAAAAAACAATATCTCCATCAGCATTTCCAGATATTCACATATTCTATCAATCAACCTATCCGTGGTACTCAGTCACCTTATACAAATTTTACGTATCTTGACAGAAATTACATTAGAACTATCTTTGAGGGTGAGAAATATCCGGATGGAACACTTATAACTGATTACGTGGAAGATATAATTGCACTACAAAAAGAATACTGGCTTTGGATCAGTCAGGAAAGGGAAAAGCAGATGTTCACATTTCCAGTTCTGACAGCTTCGCTTTTGTATAAAGATGGAAAGTTCGTTGATGAAGATAGTGCAAGGTTTATAAACAAAGTTAATTTGAAATGGCAGGATACAAATTGGTATATTTCAGATAGTATAGATGCTGTGGCATCGTGTTGTAGACTAACAAGTTCAACAAAAAATCTCAAATTCAAAATAGGACCTGAGAAATTGGCTGGTATGTCTAATTCTATTGGAGGTTCTGACTTAAACATTGGTTCATTCAAAGTCGTGACGATAAATCTTCCTAGAATTGCATTAGAGACTAAATCAAAAGCTGGGTTTATGAGCAAGCTCAAGGAAAAACTAAGTGTCGTTCATAGAACACTTTCGGCAATAAGAAGTATAATTCAAGAAAGGATTCAGCAAGGTGTATTGCCGTTGTACAATTTGGGGTTGATGGATTTGAATCGCCAATATGGCACAGTTGGTATAAACGGCTTATACGAGGCGTGTGAGATTCTTGGATTAACATATGAAGATATAGATGGCGTTAAGTACACAAAAGAAGGTGAGCAGTTTATTTTCGATGTGCTTAATCAAATTGCCAAAGCAAACGATGAAGCCTTTGAGATATACGGATTCACATTCAATATTGAGCAAGTACCAGCAGAGAAAGCAGCAGTAACACTAGCACAAAAGGATAATTTACTGTATGGCACCAAATACATCTTGTATTCCAATCAGTGGTTGCCACTAACAACTAATACAGATATGTTGAACAGAATACGATACTCAGGTATGTACGATAAAAAAGTTTCAGGAGGAGCAATATTGCACATAAATTTAGACTCACCTTTTAGGAACGAAGAAGAAGCATGGAATATGGTGAATCTTGTCGCAAGTATGGGGGTTGTTTATTTTGCTTTTAATCAGAAGATAAATGTATGTGAAGATGGGCATGCCTTTTATGGTATGAGATGTCCAATGTGTGGCAAACACAAAGTAGATGAATTCATCAGGATAGTTGGTTACTTAGTGCCAGTAAAGTCATTTAACAAGACAAGGCAAAACGAAGAATATCCAAAAAGAGTGTTTTATCGGGTAAATTAAAAATCCATTGTTACACATAGCCCGCAAAAGCGGGCTATTGTTTTTAAGTTATTGCTGATAGAAATCTGCAAACTTCTTGTGATGTTATAATCAAATGCTCTGAAGTTTATGAGCTGACGGGTAAAAGATTATTTAAGGTATACAGTCACAACTTTTATGGATTTTCCTGTTCAAAGTTACATTTGTAAAGCGTGTGCTATGTGGAAATAAAAGATCCAGTCTCAAACAATAATCTTGCAGAAGCGAAGGGTGTCAAAACGAATCAAGTTATTAGAAGTGCACTATTAATTGCATTCTAAATGAGTATGTTGATGTTATTAGTCATATTGTAAAAATTCATAATCTGCTCAGATAGCGACAGGAAGATCTCTAACAATCTTGGATCAAAATGTGATGGTTCAACCCGTCCATCGCCATTTGTAATAATCTCAATGGCTTCCTCGTGTGTAAAGGCTTTTTTATAAGGTCTATCACTCCTAAGTGCATCATAAACGTCTACTATTTTAACTATTCTTGCTTCAAGTGGTATTTCATCTTTCGACAAACCAAGCGGATAACCTGTTCCATCGTAATTTTCATGGTGAAATAAGGCTATGTTAAGTGCAACTTTGAACCTTGGATGTGCAAGCAATCGTTTGGCATATACAGTATGTCTTTTTACCTCTTCAAACTCCTCTTTTGTTAATTTACCATTTTTATTTAAAATTTCGTGTGGAATGAATATTTTACCTATATCATGTAAAGTTGAGTATTGCACTATTTCATCTTTGTATTCTTTTGGCAATTCCAATCTTTCGACCATCATCCGTGTTAAAACTTGCGTTCGTTTTATGTGCTTTGATGTCTCCTGTTCGTAACCTTCTACAACAGTTGCCAGTCGTTGCGAGAAATCAAAGAAGGCATCTCTTAATTCATTTGAAAGTGTCTCAATCTCTGAGTATAGTTCTTCTATCCTAGCATTTGAATTTTGTAGTTCTTCGATTTGGTGACAAACCAGATCGTAAGTGTTTTTGAGCAAATCGAGTGTTTTATCAATTTCAACGATGTCGCTTTCTTTCTTTTGACCGCATACGTTTCCTTGAAAATCACATATGGCATCATCTACTTTTTCTAATTCTTTGGCTAAATGATTTGAATACTTGCCCATCTTGACAATTAAATAGGTAACGGAAAAAACAGTGAGAACAAATAAAACTATAATAGGAGAAACTATTGAATCGTAGTTAATATCAATCCATAAAACAAGTTTACGGTTCAATAATCTTAGTTCATCTTCCATTGTAAAGACTTCAGTTGACCTAAAAAAGACATTCTTTCTTTCCTTCTCGAATTGGAAAATAGGTTTTAAACTTTCTTCGTCGAACAATTTAATTCCATTTATCATATCGTATCTTTTTAGATTTATTTTTTTCAAGTAATCTTTTATATACTCATCAGGCAAGTAGAATCTCAATTTTATTATCCCTTTTCCATTTAATCTTTGAAAAACATCAAGGTATATTCTTTCCTTTGATATGTCAAAACCTGTTCTTGTTTGTTCTTTTAATAAGATTTGATTATCTATGTTCTTCACTATTTCGTATTCAATTTCACTAAATGGTGGAATAAAGTATGAAAGATAAATGTTTATATATGATTTCACAATAGAATCGTTTAACTGGCTTTCGTTTTTTAATACGTTTGTCATCTGGTAAGTTACATCTAAAATTGAGTTCTCGTAGGTTTCAAAGAGATTCTTGACACCAATTTCAATGAACTGGACTTGGCTACTAATTTGATTGTAAATTTGGAATGAAAGTGTACGATGTACATTTCTTATGAAAATCCCGAGAAAACCTATCCAAGTGAATACAGTGATAATCAAAACTATAAGAAGTCTTAGGAATATCTCTTTCCTAAAAAATTCACGTATCGTTACTTTTTCACTCAACCAAAAACACTCTCCTTTGGATTCGATTTTATATATTTTCCAAAAGGAGAGTGTATCAGATGAAGATTAAGAAAATTCAAAACTTTATTAGAATTAACAGCGGGTTCTTAAAACCTTCTATTTCTTCTTTCTCGTATCTTTTCAATTTCACTAGTTGAACTTATATGCTTTGGTAACTTTTGTAAGTGCAATTTGTGTTTTAAGAAAAATTCAACATTGTATTGAAAAAAGTCGACAAAGTTTTCTTCTTTTAAAACACTGACGTAGTTTTCGAACGATATAAACACGGGTAAGAAATTCTCTGTGATAGCACGTTTGTTTATCAATAGGTCATGTTATAAAAAATTTTCATATGTTAACCTCTTTGCTGAAAAGTTAGAAAAGTTTCATTTGACCTTCTGGAATACTTTTTCTTGTTGACTTTATTTTTTTCATCTGTCCTTCTTTTAATATACCAACTTTCTTCTCAATATCGCTTTTTTCTACAATTATATTCAATATCTCCTTTGCTCTTTCTATTATACTTTCTGGCAATCCAGCGATAGCTGCTACTTCAATTCCATAGCTTCTATCAGCTACTCCTTCAATGACTTTATGCAAAAAGATTACGCCATCGGTTGTTTCCTTTACATCTACTGTTAAATTTTTTATTCCGTTGTATCCTTCAGAAAGCTCTGTGAGTTCTGTGAAATGCGTTGCGAATATCGTCTTACACTTAATTTCGTTGTAAATATACTCACTCATTGCCCATGCGATACTTATACCGTCGAAAGTACTTGTACCTCTACCAACCTCGTCAAGTAAAACTAAGCTGTTTTTCGTAGCTTTTGCAAGTATTAAGGCTACTTCATTCATTTCGGTAAGAAAAGTGCTCTTGCCTGTTGAAATATCATCTCTTGCCCCCATGCGTGTGAATATCCTATCAAAGATCGGGATTTTTGCAAAATCTGCTGGAACGAAACAGCCTATCTGAGTCATTAATGCAATGAGTCCAACTTGTCTTATATATGTGCTTTTACCGCTCATGTTTGGTCCTGTTAAAATGAACATGCGTAAAGTACTATCCATGTATATGTCATTTGGTACAAATTCTTCTACGAATCTTTCAACAACAGGATGTCTACCTCGTAATACTTTGAATTCTTCGTCGGAAATCTCTGGTTTAACGTAATTGTATAACCTCGATACGTACGCAAAGTTGGAATATACGTCAATCCAACTTATTAATTCAGCCAATTTTCTTAACTCTTGAGTATACTGTTTTATTTCATCGCACAGATTTTTGAATATCATTTTTTCTAATATATCGACTTTTTCCTTTGCTGCAAGGATTTTTTGTTCAAAATCTTTTAGTTCGGCTGTTGTGAATCTTTCCGCGTTCACAAGAGTTTGAATTCTTGTATAGCTTTCCGGAGCAAGTTTTGCTTGTCCTTTTGGGATTTCTATGTAATATCCAAAGACGTTGTTAAAACTTACTTTAAGCTTCTGGATACCTGTTTTGTGCTTTTCTTTCTCCTCAAAATTTTTCAGCTTCTCGTTTGCGTGATATAATAACTCTCTATATTCGTCAAGTTCTTTTGAAACACCATGCCGTATTATCTTACCTTCACCAAGTTCACCTTCAATCTCTTGGTATAACGTATTCTCTATCTTTAATCTCAGATCGTCCACGTTTGGAATAGAATCGGCTATAGGCAAAAGTTTTTCATTTGTAGAAAGGGCATCCCTTATTGGTTGCAGAACCTCAAGAGTATTTTTCAAACTAATTAAATCTTTTGGTTTTGCGCTGTCGTATTCGAGTCTGTTTATTATACGTTCGATATCATATATCCCATCGAGGTATTCCCTTATTTCGTTTGTTAATAAAGTATCTTCAAAAAATGCCTCTACATACCACAAACGCTTTTCTATTTCGTTTTTATCTTTCAATGGATGCAGTATTACCCATTTCAGCAATCTACTTCCCATAGGGGTTTTTGTCCTATTCAAAACGTCATAAAGGTTCTTACCTTTATCACCTGGAATAAGTGATAAATTCTCAACAGTCGCTGAATCAAGATTCATGTATATAGATTCTTCAAGAATCTTCGGAAATTTTAACTTTGCATTCTTATTAAGAGTATAATTTAGATACTTTATAGTGGCACTGAGAGGTTTAGCCGCCTTTCCAAGTTCAAAATGTTCTATCGAAACAACACCGTACGCCTCTTTAATCGTTTGTTCTTCATTTGTGTAATACCATTCATCAAGCTTGTCAACGAAAATCCCAAAGCTGCGTGCAACACTAAGAATATCGTTGTAAAAATCCTCCGGACAAATTATCTGCGAAATCTTATGTGTTTGAATAAAATCAGCTATCTCATTTACATTGTCCAGTTTCTTGACAATTACTTCTCCAGTCGAGGTATCAGTCAAAATACATTGGATATCATTTTCACTTGCGTACAACGACATCATATAATTACTTTCTGTAGTAAGTAGTTCATCTTCAATTAGTGTTCCAGGTGTAACAACCCTTGTCACTTCTCTTTTCACAATACCTTTTGCAAGAGCAGGATCTTCCATTTGTTCGCATATGGCAACCTTAAATCCTGAATCAACTAATTTTTTAAGATAATTCTCAAGTGCATGATAAGGTATGCCGGCCATTGGAGCATCCTGACGTTTGGTCAAGACAATGTTTAGCACTTTCGAAACTGTCAATGCATCATCAAAAAAAGCTTCGTAGAAATCCCCGAGTCTAAATAGTAAAATAGCGTCTTTGTATTTTTCTTTAATATCGAGATATTGCTTCATCATAGGTGTAACTTTAAAATTTCTGGTACTGAACAATTCTTGATTCAAATGGTTCATTCTTTTCACCCCGTATTTTATGTTTATAAGTAGGTCAAAAATTGAAAGAACTTGTCTAGAATCAATTATACAACAACCATAGGCAATTTTAAAGCGATGATAGTTCCGCGTATTATTTTGCATTTTTCTTGCAATTTTCGACAAAAATGTAGTAAAATATAATTAATTAAACATTCTTAATTTTTGACATGATTTTGAGGAGGGGGGATAGGTTGTATGAGAAACAGAAGGTTTAGGAAAGTAGTTTTGTTAGTTTTGGTTACATCCATTTACCTCGTATTCGGCTTCAAAGTCCCGGAGAACGCGGATTTTGTATTTCACATTTCATCTGTCGACAAAGTTCTAAGTTTAATCCTACCAGATTACAACTTCGAATTCGGTCAAATAACACTTTTTGGTAAAGATTCGTTTGGTGGAATTTCGGAGATTTTGCTGGGATTTATGTTGGAAGACGAGCGAATAACGAGTAAGGCTTTTTTGAAATTACCTATTGTTGTAGCTATTGAACCGAAATTTTCAGAAGATGCTATAGCCAAAACCTTGGCTGAGCTTATGAAAGCATCATACATTGTAACTGACCTTGATAAATCAACCAAGAAGATTCAAATTGGGGAGGTTGCATTTTATACAATTCGCTCAAAAGAAGCACTTTATCTAACATGCTCTGAAATCCAAAAAATGGTTGTTGAAGATATGTTAAATTCAAAGGTTAAGCTTGTAGAAGTAAATATACCTCAAGAGGTTGATATATACTATAAGAACTTTGGTACCACTCCCATAGGAAACTGGTTGTACGCATTTGGTGATACTTTTGGAAAGCCAGTTTCGGAAGAATTAAAGGGTTGTATCGAGCAAAACAAAATTTGGTTTGAACTCATAATTGAAAAGAATATTTCAGATTACGAAAAGACCTTGCTTAAGAGAAATGAATTCTACCTTTCCGAGCTAAATTATGTACCCAATTCAAAAATTTTTATAGGTGCAACTAGGAACTTTAATTTCCTCCCACTTTTAATATTACTCCAAGAGCTTCCGGAGGAATTAGTACCTTTCTTTACTGAAAACATCGATATTTTCTTGATATCAGGAAGTACCGATCTTTTCATGTGCGCAAAATATAAACCTGAGTACGAAAAACTCGTTCAATTCAATTTGAAAGAACATTTCCAGTATATGAAATTTGATAGAATTAACAATTTAGTAAACGCATGGCAAGGTAAAGAAGTAGGGATTGAAACAAAACATAAGGATTTAGAAAATAGCTTGATGTATATTGGAATAATTGGTGAAGAAGAAGAAGACTTTAGCTTTTTACTAAATGTGCAAAGAATAACCAATGGTGGCATAAAAATAACGGGAAAGGTAACGAATCTTCAAAAGTTTTTGGAAAAGTATTTAGAAGAGGCTTTTGAAGAAACGGAAGAATATTATTCAGATGAATATGATTATTATGAAGAAGAAGAGATAGAGGAAGAAGACTATGAAGAAACATTTGATGAAATAGAATATGAAACAGGGGATGAAACAGAGGAAGCCCCACCGGCAGAAGGACTTTACGAGGAAGAATACGAAGAAATTCTCGACGAAAATTACGTTTACACAACAGTTGATAATTTGGTAAGTGTAATTAATTACTTAATTGAAAAATTAGACGAAGGATTTATTCCAACAATTTGGTCATTACGCAATTACCCACAAAACTTTTTGAAACGCTTAGAATTTTTCCCAGCAATAGGTAGAGATGGAACAAAATATTTTACAATATCTTTCCAACTTCCAAGTGAGGAAATTGGTGAAGCAATAATGATGAAACTTGAAGAATACGATATATATTCCTGGATTGTTTACGGAAAATTGATAATAAACTATGTAATAAAAGCAGAAGAATAATATTAGCTTTACAAATTCAGTGCAACAAAAGCCACCTTATCAGGTGGCTTTTGTAGTTTAATTTTTACGAACCTTTTAATTTTTGCTCCCTTTTTTCAAAATTCAACTCGGCTATGCTTTTTTGAAGATACAATGGCTCTACAACATCTACAAGCCTTCCGGCATTTATTTCCATTTCCACGAGCCTTAACAAATTTCTTGCACTTGGGACATTGTAATTATTTTCATCCAATCTATTTTCAAAAAATTCTGCTCCATCACCTATGCATAAACTTGGTGCATATGCTTTTACCTTTTTCCTCACTGATTCGATATCATCTATAAAAGGCTTTTCTATTTCTTCAATTAAACCCTGATTACCATTACCTTTATAGATCGCTCCATACAGGTAACCCTCTCTTGCTTTTCTTAGGACCACTACGTATCCATTGTAAAATTCCAAATTGTAAGCTATCAATTTCAAGGAGTTTATTTCGACGAATTTTTTTCCTATTCCAAGCCCTGTAGCAAATGCTATTCCCACTCTTAATCCTGTTAAGCTTCCAGGACCTATTCCAACTCCGATTATATCAAGATCACCGAAGTCCACATTGTTAAGCATGTCCGCTATCTGAGTTACTTGAATTCCATGCTTAGCCTTTGTTTCAAGTTCAACAAGCATTTTCTGCTCGTCATCACAGTAACAAGCTACAACTCTTGGTGTTGATGTATCGATTGCAAAAATTTTCAATATTATTACCTCCCTTAGACTTTGAATTCTTGCACTTTGTATAATTTTCACAGAATTTTCCCAAATTCTGCTGTGATTTATTATATCATGAAAAAGTAAAACGTGTAGAGTTTTTGATATCATAAGTTTTTTATAGGTAAATAAAAACTTTCAGTGACTTCATAAAAAATGTACAAAAATAATAACTTTTCAAGTTTTCTTGTGAAAATATTTACATTGGTATCATATAATTGCCCGCAAGGGTAAAACTCAGCGAAAGGGAGGATATTTATGAAAAGGGTATTATTTGTGATGCTTGTAGTGACCCTTATGTCAACGGTCTTGTTTGCCAGTGTTGTATACGAAAGAAAAGAAACATTGTATGCCGGTGGCGGTATGTGGGCACCTCCTTCAAACTGGAACCCGATAACACCATGGAATGCAGTAACTGGAACAGTAGGTTTGATATACGAAACGTTGTATGGATATGACCCGTTAAAAGACGAATTAATTCCCTGGCTTGCTGAAAGTGGTAGATGGACATCAAAAAACACTTTTGAAATCAAATTAAGAAGAGGAGTAACGTGGCATGATGGTACACCGTTCACATCAAAAGATGTAAAATTTACATACGAGCTTGCAAAGCAAATACCAGAGATTTCATACAGCCCAATTTGGACATGGCTTGCAAAGATAGACACTCCTGATGATTACACCGTGATTTTCACATTCTCTTCACCAAGGTACCACGAATGGAATTATAACATCTATCAAACTCCGATCATACCACAACATATTTGGTCAAAAAAATCTAAAGAGGACATTCTTAGCGGTGCAAATGAAAAGGCAATAGGTACCGGTGCATATCTTTTCGAAACGTACAGTGATGACAGAATGATTTATCTGAGAAACGAAAATTGGTGGGGTAACAAGGTGTTCGGCCAACCAAAACCAAAAAGAATAGTCTATTTAAGAGTTTTGAGTAACAACGTTGCCTTGGGTATGATAATGAAAGGTGAACTTGACATATCCAATTTCTTCCTACCAGGAGTTCCAACGCTGAAGAAAACATATTCTGACATTCACACTTGGTTTGAAAAGGAACCCTACATGTTATCTGACAACGTTGCTTATTTGTTTATCAATACAACCAAAAAACCTTTAAACGATCCTAACCTTAGGAGAGCTATAGCATTTGCCATTGATCCAAGTGTTATTGCAAGGACTGTATTCGAAGGACAAGTTGTTCCTTCCAATCCTGTTGGTTTCTTACCGATCAAAGGTTGGATGAAATACTATCCAGAGAATGCTGCAAAACAATTTGGATTTAAGTATGACCCAAAAACTGCTAGAGACTTGCTTGACAAGGCTGGTTATAAAGACGTGAATAAGGATGGTTACAGAGAAGCGCCAGATGGGAGCAGGTTCAAAGTAGAAATCATCGTTCCGTTTGGTTGGACAGACTGGATGGAATCGATAAAATTAATAGCATCACAACTCAGGCAAGTTGGAATTAACGCTGAAGCGAAGTTCCCAGATTACAGCAAATACTGGGAAGATCTAACCACGGGAAAATTTGATATGGCAATTAATAACTTCAACAGTCAAATGACAGTATCACCGTGGACGATGTATAATTGGGTCTTCAATTCAAATATTAGCAGTGAGATGTACAACGGAAACTTTGGAAGGTACGTCAATCAAAAACTTTTTGAGTTGATCACACAACTTAACTCAACACCAATGGATGATGTCTCGGGTTGTAAGAGAATTGTAGAGCAAATAGCGGAAATCCATCTCAAAGAAATGCCAGCTATACCTCTCTGGTACAATGGTATGTGGTTCCAGGCAAGTACCCAGGTATGGAAAGGTTGGCCAAGCGAAAAGATGCCATACGCATATCCAGTTACATGGGGTGGCAGATGGCAAACTGGCGGAGTACTCATGCTCATTGGTTTAAAGCAATAGAATAGCAATTTCTTATAACCGAAGAGGTGTATTTAATGAAAAAATACCTTAGAATGAAGATATTAGTTTACGTCTTAACGTTTATCTTTGCAGTTACTATCGACTGGTTGATTCCCAGGCTGATGCCTGGGAATCCTATCCTTGTTCTTGTCTCAAGATTTTCAGGATTGCCAGAATCAGCGAAGGTGATCTATAGTTATTTGACAAAAGCTTTTGGTCTTGATGAGCCTATGTGGAAGCAATATCTCAATTTTTGGATAGCGTTTTTAAGGGGAGATTTGGGAATTAGTATCTATCTTTATCCAAAACCTGTTCTGGATGTTTTGAAGAGTGCGCTACCTTTTTCGTTAGGACTGCTTTTACCATCGATAATAGCAAGTTGGATCGTTGGAAATAATCTTGGTGCGATCGCTGCAAGAAGAAAAAGACTTGATTCAATAATATTACCAACAATGTATTTTATAACAGGTGCACCTTATCTATGGCTTGGTATACTACTTGCTTACTATTTTGGAGTTGTATTGAGGATATTTCCGATTGCCGGTGCGTATAGCTTTTCCCTAAGACCTCATTGGTCGTGGTTATTCATATCCGATTATCTGAAACATTGGATTTTGCCATTCTTGTCACTCTTTATAGTTCAGCTGGGTGGTTGGGCAATAGGAATGAGAAATATGGTAATATACGAACTTGAAAGTAATTATTCAAGATATCTTGAAGCACTGGGCGTTAAACAGAAACTTATTCGAAAGTATGCGTTTAGAAATGCAATTCTTCCGCAGGTGACAGGTTTAGCATTACAGCTTGGAACAATAATCGCTGGTCAAGTAACGACAGAAGTTGTTTTTTCGTACCCTGGAATTGGTTATGTACTTACACAGGCGATATTGAATCAAGATTATTTTTTGATACAAGGATGTTTTATATTCATAATTATCGGAGTTCTTGTTGCTAACTTCACTGTTGACTTGGTTTACATGCTTTTAGATCCTCGTGTAAGATATTCATACGGTGGTGAGATATGATGAATGAAATGTTGTTCTTTGCGTTTAGAAATAAAAAACTCAGAATAGGTCTTTCCATAGTCTTGTTTTTTGTTTTTCTTGGACTTTTTGGACCACTTATTTCCAAGTACAAAGATCCACTTGAATATGTTGGCGGAGGTTATCAACCACCGAGCAAGGAATTTTGGCTTGGAACAACCACATTTGGACAAGATGTTTTTACACAATTGGTGTACGGAGTACGCTCATCTTTTCTTGTAGGATTAATAGGTGGAGGATTGGCCACTTTAATAGGTTTGATTATAGGTTTTTTTGCTGGTTATGAAGGTGGATGGATCGATGAACTACTTATGATGATAACGAACATCCTTTTAGTAATACCAACCTTAGCATTGTTAATAATTATAGCCGCTTACTTACCTTACAGAGGTATTTTAGTAGAGAGTATCATAATAGGATTCACGGCTTGGCCATGGACTGCTCGTGCAGTTAGAGCCCAAACACTTTCACTTAGGGTTCGAGAATTTGTGAATCTTGCTCGAATAACAGGTAGAAGCCACCTTAAAATAATATTGTATGAAATTATGCCAAATATGTTTTCGTACGTGTTCATGGTTTTTATTCTTCAGTTTGGTGGTGCAATTCTTGCTGCAGTTGGTCTTGATTTCATTGGTCTTGGTCCGACTAAGGGTATATCGATTGGCTTGATGATGCAAAACGCGGTACTTTGGAATGCCATACAACTTGGAATGTGGTGGTGGGCGATTCCTCCAGGATTAGTTATTACGCTCATAGTAGGTGCTTTGTATTTTATGAACACAGGGCTTGATGAAGTGTTTAATCCAAGATTAAGAGAAATGTGAATAAGGAGCTGAATGATAAAATGCTCGAAGTGAAGAATTTGAAACTTTACTACAAAACGTTAAGAGGGTATGTCAAGGCTGTTGATGATGTATCTTTTACCGTTGAAGATGGAGAACTACTCGGCTTAGCTGGTGAATCAGGTTGTGGAAAATCGACACTTGGTAACGGCATAGTGCTTCTCAAACCTCCAATGTATTACATGGGTGGAGATGTTTACCTTGATAAACAAAAATTACCTATAGAAGATTACGAGAAGATGAGAAACTTTAGATTTACGAAAGTTTCTATCATACCACAATATGCGATGGATGCACTTAACCCAACACGGAAAATTGGAAAATACATACGAGAGGTACTTTTAAGTAAAGGAATAGAGCCTGAATCTGTCATAAATGAGTTGATGGAAAGACTCAAGATGGTCAACCTTCCAGAAAGAGTTTTAAATATGTATCCTATAGAACTTTCAGGTGGTATGAAGCAGAGAATGGTGATGGTTATTAGTACACTACTCAATCCTTCATTGCTTATAGCCGATGAAATAACTTCTGCTCTTGATGTTTCTTCTCAGAAGGCTGTTTGTTTAATGATTAAAGATTTTAAAGATGCTGGAATAGTTAAATCGCTCATTTTTGTTACACATGATCTGTCAGTGCTCTATCAAATAGCAGATCGGATAATGATTATGTACGCAGGTAAAATCGCTGAAATTGGCACTACAAGACGATTAATTGAAAACCCAGTCCATCCGTACACAAAGATGTTGCTGAATTCACTACCGGAAGTAGGTATTCGCTATACCGAAAGATTATTAAAAGGCATCCCAGGTCAACCACCTCAACTTTTAAATCCACCCACAGGTTGTAGATTCAAAGACAGATGTCCGCTCCGTGGTCATGAATGTGATGAGGAACCACCTTTGGTTAAAGTCGAAGAGCATCATGTTGCATATTGTTGGAAGGTGAAAGCAAATGCTTGAGGTCAAAAACTTGACAAAGGCTTATTCAGTTGGTCCATTTGGTCGAGAAAAATTTTATGCTGTAGACAATGTAACTTTTGAAATTGGTGATAATCAGATAGTTTCGCTTATTGGAGAGAGTGGAAGTGGCAAGACAACGATTGGTAAGATGATACTTAGACTTACAAAACCTTCCAGTGGAAAGATATTTTTTAACGAGTTGGATATAACTACTATAAAGGATATTAAAGAATACTATCGACATGTCCAAGGAGTATTTCAGGATCCATTCAGTTCTTACAATCCTATTTTCAAGATAGATAGAGTTTTTGAGATGGTGCGTGAAGAGTTCTATCCTGACAAAAATCAGCAAGACTGGCGACGGGAGGTTGCAAGGGCGATTGAAGATATAGGACTTAACCCATCCGAGATACTTGGTAAATTTCCTCACCAACTCAGCGGGGGACAGTTGCAGAGATTACTTATAGCAAGGGCGTTATTGATAAAAACCAAATTTCTGGTAGCGGACGAAATAATAAGTATGCTTGACGCATCCACAAGAATTGATGTGCTGAATGCACTCATCAAATTAAAAGAGAAAGGCTTGTCTGTACTTTTTATTACTCACGATTTGTCGCTTGGTTATTATACAAGCGATAAAACGGTAATTCTATATAAAGGTTCGATAATGGAGTATGGAGATACTGTTAAAGTTTTCAAGAATGCTCAACATCCTTACACAAAAATGCTTTTGTCTTCTGTTCCAACAGTTCAACAAAAATGGGAGAAGACTACTATATCGCTTCATGGTAGAGAAACACCCAAAGGATATTGTAAATTTTACGATAGATGTCCATTCGGTGATGAAAAATGCAAGAATGTCGAACTCGTTGAGGTTGAAGAAAATCACAAAGTCGCATGTGTAAAGGTTTGAAAATATAATTTAATTTATAAAAGGGGGAAGAACGATTGAGAATAATTGCTGAAAGTCTACCGAATATTCCTTGGGAAGATAGACCAAAAGGTAGTAGTGAAGTCGTTTGGAGATATTCTCAAAATCCTATAATAAAGAGGAACCA